>JAYTWC010000251.1:0-2744 GCA_043743635.1 Verrucomicrobiota bacterium
ATCGGTTCGCGAACAGATTTACACGCTGCCTGACGACACGCTGGTGTTCCCCGGACATGGTCCACGGACCACGGTTGGCGTGGAGAAGCGAACCAATCCGTATGTAAAAGGATGAACAAGCACGAAAATTTCATGCGGCGCGCGTTGGAACTCGCCCGGCAAGGCTGGGGTACGACGCATCCGAATCCGATGGTCGGCGCGGTGATTGTTGAAAACGGCTCGATCGTCGCTGAGGGTTTTCACGCGCAGGATGGCGGACCGCATGCCGAAAAAGCCGCACTGGCCGCACTTGGTCGAAAAGCGAAACCCGGTGCGACGATGGTTGTGACGCTCGAACCGTGTTCGACCGCAGGCCGAACCGGTGCTTGCACCGAAGCGATCAAGGACGCTGGCATCTCGTGCGTGGTTGTGGGCGCGGCTGATCCGATGCCGGGCCACGCCGGGCACGGGTTTGAAGTGTTGCGCGAGGCGGGTATCGAGGTCGTGACCGGCGTGTTGGAGCGTGAATGCAACGACCTGAATCTAATTTTCAACCACTGGGCGGCCAAAGGTTCGCCGCTCCTCGCCGCGAAATCGGCCGTTACGCTCGATGGAAAAATTGCGACGCGAATCGGCGAGTCGAAATGGATCACCGGCGAAGAAGCGCGCGCCGATGTGATGCGCTGGCGCCGGCTCTTCCCGGCGATTGCGGTCGGCGCCGGCACGGTCATGAAGGACAACCCGAAGCTGACGTCGCGCATCGCGGGTGTGGAAGAGTGGTGTCCGGTGCGTTTTGTCTTTGACGGTTTGTTGCGCAGCGTGGGCGAGAAAATTCTGCCGAAGGTTTATGAGGACGAGTTTCGCGAGCGGACGGTCGTTGTCACCACGCCGCACGGCGGGCTTGGCTATGTGCGCCGGTTGCGCGACATGGGGGTGAAGGTCTGGGTGCTGCCGTCGCCGATGCAGCGGGTTTCCATCGCGGATTTTCGCGCCAAGTGTGCTGAAGAAAAAATCAGCGGCGTGTATTTCGAAGGAGGCGCGCATCTCGTAAGCGAACTGCTCGCGATGCGCGAACTCGATTACATGTTCATTTATCGTGCGCCGGTATTGCTGGCCGACGAGAAGGCGAAGAGCGGCTGGCTCGGTTTGCGCGGCGACAAGCTTGACGAGGCCGTGCGCCTTAGCGACGTGCGGCACGATCATTTTGGTGATGACCAATTGATTCGGGGCCGCGTGGTTTATCCGCCGAAATTGCATATTGATGAAACTGTATTTGGCATCCGGTAACGCGCACAAAGTGCTGGAGTTTCAGGCTCTCGCCGATGCGAGTGGTTTGGCTCTTGAGATCATCTCGGCCAAAGCGATCGGCGGCATGCCCGCCGTGGTTGAGGACGCGGGCACGTTCATCGGTAACGCGACCAAGAAGGCTCGCGCGTTGAAGTCGATGCTGCCCGCTGACGCTTGGGTGCTGTCGGACGACAGCGGATTGTGTGTGGATGCGCTGGGCGGCGGACCGGGTGTGGAGTCGGCCTATTATGCCGGACCGCAGGGTGACAGCGCGGCGAATCTCGCAAAGCTCGTGCAGACGTTGCGCGGTGTGCCCGATGAGCGGCGCGGTGCGTACTTCGTCTGTGTGTTGGTGCTGATCGATAGTTCTGGAGAGGAACGGGTTTTTGAAGGACGTTGCAACGGACGTCTGCTGCATGACCCGCGCGGCGGAGCCGGCTTTGGTTACGACCCCTTGATCGTTCCCGAGGGTCAGGAGCGGAGCATGGCTGAGATGAACGAACCATCAAAAAACGCCATAAGTCACCGAGGTCGCGCCGCCCGAGCGCTCTGGGCGTGGATGGCAGGCCTCACTGAGTAGGCCTGCTTTTCATGTTGGCATAACGGCCGCGGCGCCAGTCAGCGGGATCGAAAAATCCCGTCTAGAAAACGCCTTCCTAATCCGGCACACCATCGTCGAAGGGTTCTGTCTTTTCATTGACCGGCCGCTTTTTTGCGACGTCGCTTGCCGCGGCGTCGGTGTGATCTTGTTCTGGCCTGCTGTCGGTTCGCTTCAGCGTCAGTTCGATTTGGTCCTGAGCGTAGATGTGATCGAAGACGGTTTTGAGTTGAGGGTAAGCCTTATTCTTAAAGCTGATGTCGGTTAGGATTTGTTCCCGACTATAGGCAATCTCGTGGGTCACGTCGTTGGCAATGACGGTTGCGTTGTATTGACCAAGGCCAGTTGCATCCAGACCTTGAGGATTTGCTTCGCCGGTCAGTTTATAACCTTCCGGCAAGGTAAAGGTCAGCTCGTCTTTTTCTGTCGTGCGATAGGGAAATACGATTGAGTTTTTTCGTTCGGAGCTGGTGAAGGTGGCGGGTGTGTGTTTTTTGAACACCGCAGGGTGGAAAGTCAGGCGTGTGCCGGTTTCGTCGGCGTAATTGGGTATTTCGATGTGGTAGGTGACCTTGAGTTGTCCGGTCGGGTTGTCGGCATTTTCGACAACGATGTTGGTGACGGCGGCGTCGGGAAGCCCTCTAGTAATTAGTTTGGTTAGGAGAGCCTCGCGTTTCTCGGTGGTCAGGGCGTCGAAGGTGTCTTTTAAGGAGGCTTCGAGCAGGCCGGAGTAGGTTTCGGTGACGGTGCCGGCGAGCGTGCCGTTGGTGGCGAGGGTGAAACTGGCTTTGCGCGTGAGGTAGTTGTTTTCCGCGGGCTCGCCGGTGGCAAGGGCGGGTTGTTCGAGTCCTTTGGGATCGCTGAGAAGTACGATGGTATC
>JAYTWC010000252.1:0-1729 GCA_043743635.1 Verrucomicrobiota bacterium
GAGAATCAGAACGAGTTGAAAAGGGGCTCCGAGCACATTGGCGACCTGCAAAACCGGCTGATTCAGGCGGAACAACATTCCGGCCGCCACACAGGCAATCGTGGTCGTTCCGAGAAACGGGTTCACCGCGATTACGCCGCCAACAGCCAGCGCTAGCGCGAGCCGCGATGGTGTCGCGCCCTGAGTCAGTTGCCGACCGATGGGGGAAACGACCCGACGTTTCCACCATGATTCAGCTGGTAGGATTTGATTTTCTGGTGGCACGATTGGTTGGTTCAGGCGAGTAGGTAAATTCCAATCGAAGCGGCGCCGAGCACGCCCGGCAACGCAAGCCGACCGGGGTTGCGGCGCGAGAATACCTCGACGAGTTGAGCAGATTCTTTGATGCGAAAGAGTTCAACCAGCATGTAGATCGCCATGGCGAGGTTGCCGAGGAGCATCACGTTGATGAACCAGAGCACGCGCGCGGCAAGGCTCTGCTCTTTCCATGCCTGCCAGACATAAAAAGTCAGGAAACCAAAATAGGCGTCGAAGAGCGTGGCGATGAACCACGGATGCGTGAAGACGTCGCGCGGGATGGCGAGGATGGAAACTTGCAAACTCGCCCAGCTCGTCACCCAGAGCATTGAGCCGAGCACAGCTATAAAGAGAAAGCGCAGGAACCAGAGCATAGCGTTAATGAAAGTGATCGTTGAAGTTTAGCTGAACGAGAGGTTGTTCGGGCGGGTGTGAACGGTCTGGACAACGCTGATGTTGCGCATCGCAAACGCGGCCTCGCAGTAAGCGAGATAGTAGTTCCATTTGCGCAGGAACCGTTCGTCAAAGCCAAGCGACTGCACGTCGGCGGCACGTTGATTGAAAGTCTCACGCCAGGTCCGGAGCGTACGCGCGTAGTCCTGGCTCATGTCGTCGAGCGCGTGGAGAACAAAGCCGCCGGTCTTGGCGAGCAGGTCGTTGATGCGATTCACCGACAGAAGGAGCGAGCCGGGGAAAACATGCTTTTGAATGAAGTCCACGCCCCGGCGGATTTCGTCGTAGCGGTTGTCGGCGCAGGTTATGAATTGCAGCGCCATTAGGCCGTCGGGTTTCAACGCGCGCGCAACAACGCGGCACCAATCTTCGAGGTAGCGGTGCCCAACCGCCTCGAGCATTTCGATGGAGACGAGTTTATCGAACTGCTCGCCAGCAGGAATATCGCGATAGTCCTGCATACGCACCTCAATGCGGTCGGTCAGTCCGGCGGCGGCAATGCGCTGCCGGGCAAGATCGTACTGTTCCTGCGAAATGGTTAAAGATGTGACGCGGCAGCCATAGTTTTTTGCCGCGTGGAGACTCCAGCCGCCCCAGCCGGTTCCGATTTCGAGCACGTGATCGGCGGCGGTGAGCCGAAGCTTTTGGCAAAGCGCTTCATTCTTTGCCCGTTGTGCCTGTTCGAGCGTGGAATCGGAGCGCTCCCAGCGAGCACTGGAATACATCATCGACGGATCGAGCCAGAGGCGGAAGAAGTCGTTGGAGAGATCGTAGTGTTCGTGGATGTTGCGAACGGCGGTGCGACGGGAGTTTGGTCGTAACAGGTGGTTTATGCGATTCGCGGCACGCAGCAGATTCACGCCGAAGGCTTTTGCGCTTGAACCGGAGAGCGAGGGCGAACGATCAACGTTCAACACGAACCAGGCGATAACGGCAGCAAGGTCGGGCGTTTCCCAATCGCCGTCCATAAACGCCTCGG
>JAYTWC010000253.1:0-6742 GCA_043743635.1 Verrucomicrobiota bacterium
GGAACAGCCACTACGTTTTCGGCGGTCTTGGTTTCAACATCGGCATTGGCGCTCATACCCGGACGGAGCGGCACATCTTTGTCGAGAACGCGGATTTTGACCTGAAAATTAGTGACCTCGTCCTGCGTGCCCTGACCTGTGACTTTGGCCGCAGAGCCAATTTCTTTAACGACGGCTTCGAACTTACGATTCGGAAACGCATCGATCGTAACCTTGGCCTTATCTCCAACCTTCACGTTGACGATGTCATTTTCGTTAATGTTCACGCGGACTTCCATGTTGGTCAGATCGGCCACGCGCATCACCTCGACCGCACCGTAGGAGCCGGTGGCGGTCACACGCTCACCTACTTCAAACGAGCGTGAACTCACCGAACCATCAATCGGAGAGTAAATCGTAGTTTTATCGAGCATATCGTTGGATTGCTTGAGCAATCCCTCGTTGCGGCGGATGGCGGCCTGGGCGCTCTCAAGCATGGCTTGAGCGCTGTCGAGCGTGGTTTTGTCGGCAGTGAAAACGGCGTCGGAAATAAGATTCCGCGCATGCAAATCCTGACTGCGCTTAAAATCTTCATCAGCTTTCGTGAGGCGAGCCTGGCTATCGATCAGCGATGCTTTGGACGACGCCAGTGACGCCTCGGCCTGATCCACTTGATAGCGGTAATTATCGGGCTTGATGCTCACGAGCAGGTCGCCTTTTTTCACGGCGTTGCCCTCGCGGAAGGGAAGTTGAATAATCTCGCCTGAAACTTCGGGCGCGATCTTCACCTCGACCTCGGGCTGAACTTTTCCCGTGGCCGAAACGAGCTGCGTGATCGTTTTCACTACAGCCTTTTCCGTGGTGACTCGCACGATGCTGCCTTCAGCCTTCTTTTTCGAAATTGCGGCGACGACAAGCGCGATCAATAACACCGCACCACCGACAATATACCAAACGATGCGTGAGCGTTTTCGTTGAGTTACGGGAACGGCACTCGGCCGCGAAAGATCGGAGGTAGCAGGTGTCATATTTAAGCTTGGCTCGGTTGAAGACAGAAAAAGTCGCCGTCAGGTTACATCAATTTGCAGCCGAGTACGCAAACACCGCACAAACGGTAATTCCTCTCCTTATATTGAATAAAAGAATTTCGCGCATGACCAACCCAAGAAGATAGCTGACGAAAAAATGCAGTTCAACAGGTACATTGTCCATCCTGACCGTGCGGATGCCCATGAGAAATCTCCTCCGCCGTCGCCGCCCGAACCGCCACGACCTCCACATCAAAAACCAAATCCACACCGGCCAAAGGATGATTGGCGTCGAGCGTCACTTCATCGCCATCGATTTTCACAACCATCACCACTGGGGCAAAGCGATCTTCACCCGCTTGAAACCGATCGCCCGGTTGCAATTCTCCCTCAACCGGCAACGCCGACCGGGGCACCTTTTGCACCTGTGCTTCATCTCGCAAGCCATAGGCTTTCGCCGCACCCACCGAAATACTCCGTTTCACACCCGCCGCCGTGCCGCGCAATTGCTCCTCCAATCCTTCAATAATCATGCCGGCACCCTCCAAATAACTGATCGGCTCACCACCATCAGACGTATCGAGCAGGCGGGCCTGGGTATCCTTTAAGGTATAATGAAAAGTGACGACCGAACGGTTCATTCCGGGATGGAGAAGAAACTTGCCGACAACCGCAACTACTCCAACGGCAATCAACCTTTCCCATTAATTACCAGATGGATACTACTGCCAAGAACCCATGCAATTTCAGACACATCCGTTCCAAATGCTCCGGTTGCGCCTCAAACTCTTCTCGCAATGCCGATATTTTTACAAATCCCATGGCCCTTTCACTGCCTATCCCTCCCAGTAAAAGGGCTTTAAAACTCCTGTTAAATTATAGCTAACAGCTTGCAACTAGAATAATTCTAAGGCCTATTCCCTAGCATGCCCTTGGTGCGTCTACTCTTATTCCTATTCGCTGCGTCGACCCTGTCGGCTGCAGTTGAATCACCGAGGTACACGTGGAGCGGCAAAGCTAGCGACCATAATTACAACAACTCTGCCAACTGGGTCGGTGGCATCATCCCTCCCAACAACGGCACCGCAGTCATCGTTTTTGGCAACGCACAAGACACCAGCGTCAATCTGCCCTTTGTCTTGGATGTAGCGCAGATCCAATTCGAAAACACCAAAGCGGCATCGTACTCCATCAACAGTTCGTTCCTCTCCATTTTGACCGTGCGCAACGGCATCACGGTTTCGCCGCTCGGCGGGGTCGAACGTATTGGTGATTCCATTACACTCTATCTTCAAGGCGACCAAAACATTAATGTTTCCT
Organism: Verrucomicrobiota bacterium; assembly: GCA_043743635.1. Lineage (GTDB taxonomy): Bacteria > Verrucomicrobiota > Verrucomicrobiia > Opitutales > Opitutaceae > JADKHC01. The sequence continues at coordinate 2,328 of JAYTWC010000253.1, forward strand.
CCGGCAGTCTCGAAATCGCTGGTGCAATCCTCGGCGACAGCCTCACCAAATCCGGCTCCGGCACCCTTCGGTTAAGTGGCGTAAACCTCATCTCCGGAACTGCACAAGTCGACAGTGGCGCGCTCATCTTCGCCAATTCGAATGCCCTTCCCGGGTTCAGCCAAATCGCCGTGAGCGCCACCGGCTACATCGGCGCAGAAAACGCCAGCACGCTGAAAACGATGCTTGGCCAGCTCAACCCGTCATCCTTCTTCGGCTCGATCGGTCTTGATTCAGCACCAGGCGCAACCACGCCGGCAACCTATTCCGATCAAATCGACGTAACCAATCTCACCCACTACGCCGGCCTTGGCTCCACCACCTCCGCCAATCTCACGGGAAATTTCCGCGTTGGCGCCCATCAGGATTATCGCTTCAGCGGCGGTGTCGGCACCCTGTACGTCGAGACCAATTTAACCAACAACGGTTCGGCCGTGCAGATCAATTCCGCCTTTGGCACTCCCCTCACCGTCGTATTGCGCGGCTCGAATAATTTTGGCGGCGCACTGAATGTGCTCAACTCGGTCCTCGTACTCGACAGCACCCAGGCCGTAGCACCCGGTCGCATCCTGAATCTCGACAACCCCGGCTACATTGGCGCCACCGAAAAGTTCACCACGTCGACCTCCAGCTTCCTCTCGCTTTTCCACGCGACCAGCCCCAACGCCATCGCCGGCCTCGATTCCTCCAATCTCGCTGCACCACGCACCATCACCGACGCAATTGATCTCTCGGTCGGCGGTACCCGAACTGATCCTTACTACCTAGGAACAACCACGAAAGTCACACTCACCGGCACCATCACGCCCACCGTCGGCGACGCACTCTACTTGACCGCAGTCAAAGGTGGACAACTTATCGTTGCCTCCACCCTTGGAAACAACATCCCCGGCCTCGTCGTCGGTCAGGCCAACTCGTTCGACCCGCAAGGTGGCATCGTCGAACTCACCGGTCACAACAACTACACCGGCGGCACCAAAATCCTCGGCGGCACGCTTCGCGTCAGCAACGACGCAGCGCTCGGCACCGGTTCCGCCACTGTCGCCTCAGCCGCCACGCTCTCCATCAGCTCCGGCACCACGATCACAAATTCCATTTCACTTGCCTCCGGCGGACGCCTCTCTGGCCAAGGCACCATCAGCACGCCCAGCGGCGTTTACTTCGGACCCGGCGCGATCATGTCTCCCGGAGGCGTCAACTCGATCGGCAAACTTACCTTCAATACCGGCGTCACCTTCGGCCCTGGTTCTATCATCGAGTTTGACATTAATAATCCCACCGGCTCCTCCGGCACCGCCGGCACGAGCTGGGACCTAGCAAGCTTCAACGGCGGGCTCAACCTTACCGCCACCTCACTTTCACCCATCACGATCAACCTCACCTCACTCACCCTTGGCGGCACCAACGGTCTGCTAACCGGCTTTGATGCCAACCAGTCCTACAGCTGGCTCTTCCTCTCCAGCAATAATATCACCGGCTTCTCGAACGACAAGTTCACCTTCGACACCACGAACTTCGCCAACAACCTGGGCAACGGAAACTTCTTCGTCACCCAAGGTAACGTCGGCCTGAGCATCAATTTCACGCCCGTGCCGGAGCCCGAAACCTACGCGCTCTTCGCCCTCGGCCTCGCCGCCGTATCGTTTTTTCAACTACGTCGGCGGCGGAAATAAAAAAGGAAGCGAACACGTTCAGGTTCGCTTCCTCCAATCGTCATCAAAGCACGTTAAAACGTGTGCACGAAGAAACCGGAGCGCAGCTTCGGTTCGAACCACGTGCTCTTCGGCGGCATGATCTGGCCCGCATCGGCAATCTCCATCAGCTGCGCCACCGTCGTCGGAACCATCGAGAAGGCCACGCCACCCTCGGCATCAACGCGCTTCGTCAACTCAGCCGTGCCACGAATGCCACCGACGAAATCAATGCGCTTGCTGGTGCGCGGATCATCAATGCCGAGCAGCGGCGCGAGAAGCTTGTCTTGCAACACACTCACATCGAGGCGCGAAACAGGATCTGCATTTGCATCTGCACGACACTTCAAACCAAACCATTTGCCATCGATATACATGCTCACATCGCCGATCACGGTCGGCGTCGGAGCGGCGTTTTCAGTAAGACCGAATTTCTCCTTCACCTGCGTCAAAAACTCGGCAGGCGTGCGGCCATTAAGATCGAAAACGATACGGTTGTAAGGGAGAATCTTCAATTCGCTCGCCGGGAACAGCACGCACAGGAACCAATTGTAATCCTCCACGCCCGTATGCTTCGGATTACGTTCGCGACGGAGGCGCGCCACGCGAGCCGCACTGGCCGCACGATGATGCCCGTCGGCAATGTAGGTCACCGGGACTTTACCAAAGGCCTTGATCCACGCTTCGCCACCGGCGACACGCCAGACCGTGTGCTGAATGCCATCGGGCGCGGTAAAATCATGCAGCGGCTTTTCCAGCGTCTTCGCATTCACCAGCGCCGTGACGGCCGCTTCGTCGCGATAAGTTAAGAAAACCGGACCCGTGTTGGCACCAAGCGTATCGATCAGACGCGTGCGATCGTCCTCTTTGTCCTTGCGCGTCTTTTCGTGCTTTTTAATGAGTTCGGCATCGTAGTCCTCGACGTTGCACACCGCGACAAGACCGCGTTGGCGATGGTTGCCCATCTGCTGCTGATAAACATAAAGGCTCGGACCAGCTTCGCAACCAAGCACGCCATCACGCTGAAGCTTGAGAAAGTTTTCGTTGGCCTTCGCATAGACCTCGGCACTGTACGGATCGGTTTTGGCCGGAAGATCGATCTCGGCGCGATCAACGTGGAGCAGACTGCGCGGCTTACCCGCCGCAAGCGCGGCGGCTTCGGTGGTGTTGACCACGTCATACGGCACGCAGGCCACTTCAGACGCGAGAGCGGGTTGAGGAACAAGACCTTGAAAAGCGCGGATTCGCATAAAGCAGAAATGCAGGCGGCGCAGACCCGCGGCGTCAAGCCGTGGGAAACCATAAAGGCCTCAACTTCGTCACTCCCATAACTCGCATCGAATTGAATCAACCTGCTGGCGAATGCCCGCGATTCTGTTAAATTCATCCACTCCCATGGCTTGCCAAAAATTCTCCATTTCGATCGTCCTCCCGATCGCACTCTGGGCGGGATGGACAACTCCCGCCATTGCCAACGGCCCAGCCGGCACCGCATCAGGCACCGACACCATCCTGCTCGAAAAATTCACCATCGAGGGGAAGCGCGACAGCCTGAAAATCTACGAGAATAATACCGACAACCTTTTCGACCGCGTCCGCCGGCAAAAAGCAGTCACATACCGTGACGTCATTCTCACTACCTACGACCCGAACCACTTCGATCTGCTCGGCGTGTTGTTATTGAAAAAACATCACCGCGAAACCGTCGGCAAGGGCCACGACTTCCTCTGCAACTACGCCGCCATCAACAAGACGATTCCCGTCATCTACTCGCTGGCCGATCCACTTATTGGATACGCGGGCGGCCTTGGATTCGGTTGCTCGCCGGGTGCCGAGTTTCTTTTCAAACGCAACGTCATCCGAATCGAAAACGGCGGTAACAACATCAAGATCGCTCACGCCGCCGGTGCCAGTCTGTGCGCCTCGCCGTCGATTGAAGGCATGGGGAAAATTAAACAACTCGGCCGTGAAAAACGTGACATCGAATTTGTCAAAGAAGTCGCCTTCGAAATCCGCCTGCAGGACATGAATCGCTTCTACGCGTTCATCACCGGCCAACCGCTCATGACTTCGCTCGATGCCCTGCAAGCCCTCGTTCTTCTCGGCGAAAAACCAGCATCCACTCTGGTAAAAGCCATTTTTGCACGCAATCACCTGGCGTTTTCTGAAGAAGAAATTTCCCGTGTTTACCAATCCACCCACCAAGGCCAAACTGGCGAATTCGGCTCCGAAGGCGTCGACTCCAGCGGCGGACGCTATGCCTATTTTACCATGGCCAGGCGACTGGTTTGCGGGCTGGAGGTCATGGAAAGAGTCACCGCCAATGAGGCCGGAACCAACTCGGGCGTTCCAATCTCAACCGTCAGCATGTACTCCGAATTTGCCACCGCGCTCGAACCCGGCTTGCAAACCCTTTCCGGCAAAGACTACGAAGCCTACCTCGAACGCATTCTAATCGAAGCGCCAGGACACATTTAAACATCGCCAAATCAGCGTTGAGTTGCAGTGCGATTCTCGGGCAGACTCGTTGCAGCCCTCCCGCTCCACCGCATGAACCACACCCCATTTCTCGGCCGCGCCCTTCGCAACTCCACGACAATCGTCTTCCTAGCCTGCGCGTCACATCTTGGTTTCGCCGAAGAAACCGCGCCAATCAACGAACCTATCGTTCTCGACAAATTTGCG
>JAYTWC010000254.1:0-3495 GCA_043743635.1 Verrucomicrobiota bacterium
CCATGCGCGCACTGCGAAGAAGACAATTGTTCAGGTGAGGAAGATTTTTCAGACGGCTTCATAGCCCCGTATAACGCCCGAAAAATTTCCAACAAAAGAGCCTGCGGCTCCAAATGGAACGATTAGCGATTCCATTACACAAACGGTGGTTCCCCACTAGGTGTATCCACCTATTGATTACAACTTCAGCGACGATCCCGTACCCGCCTTAACAAGAAAATAACATACCTAGCCCACTAACAAACTAATAAATATCTCTAACAAAAACCGTAAACAGTCTGCTAAATAAAGAAAATTTTACAACCCACGACCAGCCTGTTTGGCCAGCCGCGCAGGCTCACTCCTTTTTTGAATCCCGACTATTTAGATCGCCTCTGTGGACCAGAAAAATCGAAGTTTAACCAATCAATATCAACCGTGCCAGTGTCTGTGAGGTTGTTGTAGGTAAAAAGTCCGACACGATCCCCGCGATAAGAACCCCATACCAACTGATAGGGTTCACCAAAAGGAGAGAACGTTTCGCCGTCGGTGCTAAATGAAAACTGGCTTACACCGTCGAGTCCCCACGTCGAGCGCAGCCACACCACAGGTGTCGTGAGTGCCGGCCCGCGACGAAATTCCCCGTTATGAGAAAATTCGATAAACCGTTCTTTGCCGACCTGTACAATACCGAGCGAAGCGCTAGCTGCAGCTGGGCTCTCCTTCCTGCGCAACGCACTGAAATGACAAAGCCCCGCATGTTGCCCATCGGCCATGCCCTCGGTTTCGAATCGAGTGACAACCACACAGTCTGAAGTCCGAATGGAGCGCTGCGTGATCACGTTTCCCACTTTGAGCAGGTTGTCGCGTTCGAGTGGGCGAAATGCCTCCAGCCGTAGAAAACCGGGGCGGGCGAGCAGCGACCACTTGTCCGCGCGAGGCTGGTAATTCCATTCCCATTGCGGCGCGAGAACCACGTCACTGAATTCATCGCTCGTCTGCGGCACAACAACCGGCATACCAACGTCTGGTTTTCGTGCAGACCATACCATGTTACCCACACCGAACCTATCAGGTGAACCAAGAATCGGCCAGCCATCAATCCAGGTGACAGGCAACAGACTCGCCGCCCGCCCTTCCCACTGCCCCGTACCGTGATGCGTTAAAAAATACCAAGCACCACTCGGCGTTTGCACCAGTCCACCTTGGTTCGGCTCCATCGCGACACGTTGGGCATGGCTGAGCTGCCGCGTTTCATAGGGTCCTTGAATGTTTTTTGCGCGGCGCATCATCACCACCCTGCCCTCTCCTGGTTTTACCTCGCTGAAAAAATGATAATACAGCCCGTCGATTTTATAGAACTTGTTCGCTTCCGAACCAGGTGACTGATGGATAATGATGTCGGAGTCCGGCACGAGATTGCGCCCATCGCCAGTGAGCTTGAAAAGATGAATATTGTATTTCCTTCCATTCGCTGGATCGACAACGAACTGCGTGCAGACGAAATAGCCTTTCCCATCGTCATCCCAAAATGGACAGCAGTCGTCCCACCCCGACGCCTTCATCACCGAGTGAAGCGGAGTCCACGGCCCCTTGATGTTCTCGGCTGTGCTCATGAAAAATCCTTCCTGTGGCGTACCAAAATAGACCCAGAATTTTCCCGCATGATAACGAATCGCGCCTGCCCACACGCCCGAGCCATAACGATCCATGCAATCCCAGTTCATCTCAGGACCGATCTGGGCAACATCGCTAATAACGTGGCCAGCGATTCGCCAGTTTACCAAATCCTTTGAATGCAAAATCACCACGCCCGGAGAGAACTGGAACGTGGAGGAAATCGCGTAGTAATCCTCACCGATCCTGATACAGTCGATATCGCTATAATCCATCGGCAGAACCGGGTTTCGATAACTGCCATCACCTTGATCACCCCAGGACGGCCAGCTACCCCAATTCACCCCTGGCTCAGAGTTTTCTTTGGCAAGCATCATAACCGGCATCATCACACCCATGAAAAACAGAATAGTTCGCAACATTACCGGAAGACTTTGGTTTAGAAATTTCACCAAAATGAGAGCCACTACTGGGTTGAAAAGATGCGAACCAAAACCACGCCGTGCGGAGCGACTGATGACTGAAATTTCTCGTTGAAAACACCCAGGTCCTGCTGACGCCAGAGATCGCGCACACGCTGCCGGCCTTTGATCTTCAAGTCTGCCCAGTCGACCGCCACCGTAGCGGTTGTGTCGCCGGTGTTAAATAGACCTACGGCGATCGAACCATCGTCAAGCGGCTTGACGTAAACCTTTTGATCGCCTTCACCGGCGACTTGCGCGGCAGGCTTGCCAAGCGTGTCCTGATCAATTTCTAAAACCTCGTCGTTGGTTAGTAACGAGAACGTGAAGTCATCCATCTTTTCCAAATCGCAGCCGATGAGCAACGGCGCGGACAGCAGGCACCAGAGGCTGAGGTGCGTGTATTGCTCGTCGGGCGTGAGTTTGGTCGCGTGGAGTTTCGGCCCCCAGCCCACCCAGCCGACAACGAGCATGTCGGGATCGTTCCAGTGGCCCGGACCGCTAAACGGCGCCCACTCACCTTGCTTGAACCCGATGCCGCTCATACTGCCCCACGAGTCATTGATGTCACCCGTCGTGCGCCAGGCCTGCGCGAGCGGTGCAATGTCCGCGATGCGATCCAGCAGTCGATCACGCGAATTGTTCGACAAGCTCAGAACGATATCGCGGTGGGTCGCCCTCAATGCCTTCGCCATTTCCAACACCTGCGGCCGCTCGATCGGATTCCAATCGTATTTCAAATAATCAAAACCCCAAGCAGCCCACTGCGCCGCATCGTTGGTGGCAAAGGAATATTTACCCACATCGTAAGGCAGAACCTTTTTATTGCGTGGCGATTTGGTCGGTTCATTTATCCAGAGGCCTTCAGGATTTTCGGCTGAGCCACCGATGTGTCGGCCATAAGAAGTCACCCAAGGCGTCGAATAGATGCCAACTTTTAGGCCGAGCGCGTGAATCTCATCGCACAGCAATTTCATGTTCGGGAATTTTTCGTTCGGCTGGATCGCGTTGAACTCGCCGCCGCGTTTGCCCTGCCAGGTGTCGTCAATGTTGATGTACGTCCAGCCATGCTGCACCAGATCGGACGACACCAGTGCATGCGCCGAGCGCAAAACTTTTTCCTGATCCACCGCGCCAGCCCAGCAGTTCCAACTATTCCAGCCCATGGGCGGCGTCAGCGCCAAGGTATCACTCACGACGATGCGAAATTTTTTCTCTGCAGAGCCAAGTGAATTGGTTGCACGGAAACTCACCTCGTATTCACCTGGCAACTTCAACGCACCCGTGATCCGGCCTGACATAGCATCGAGCTTAAGCCCATCCGGCAAACCTTCGGCCACAAACGCCATCGGTCGGTCGCCCGTGGCCGGGATCGAATAAAGAAACGGAGAACCAGGCCGAACGCCCAATATTTTCGGCCCATTAATCCGCGGTGTGG
>JAYTWC010000255.1:0-5721 GCA_043743635.1 Verrucomicrobiota bacterium
GCCATCAGAAGAAAATGGCCGAGGATAAAGCCAACGGCGTGGCCCCCAAGACCCCAGCGCCGAAACTCACAATTTGCGAAAATTGCCAAACTGCCCCCAAAGCAGATCCGTTCGATGGGGATGACCCTTTTTGACCATGAAAGACCAGTCGATATCTTACATTGATTTGCCCGCAGTAGCAGAGCTAACCAGCTTAGTTCTCAACGATGGATCGGTCTTGTGGTCAGGCAGTTTTAAGCGGGTGTCGGATGAGGTTCACAGCGACCTGCTCGTCCCTGGTCACGGTTTGGAAATAGCCATGGTCGACCAGCTTCAACTCTCCCTTCGCAGTCCGGCACCCGCCGTGACGCAGGAAGACGTCGCTGTCTTGGTCAACGTACTTTCTGACCGAACGATCTGGGTAACTGCTGGCGATCTGGCCCTGCAGATGCCCGGCTACACCGACCGCAAGATCCGCGCGATCGCCGCTGCCGCTATGCCGCAGATCGTGAGCTATCCCGGCTCTCCAGGCTACCGTCTCTTTCAGCACTGCACGATCGAAGAGATCAATCACTGTATTGAATCCTTCGAGTCCCAAGGCCGCGACATGCTCAAGCGCGCGGTATTATACCGCCAAGCCTACCACCGCAGGTTCAGGGGTGACTCAAAGCTCTTTTAGAGCCCTCTTTTTACACTTTAGAAGTTTTAAAAAAGCTTCTTAAAGTTCAAACCGAGGTGCAAACCTCCGCCAATATCGCCGATTATCGGGGTTTTGTTGCCCACCGAGGAGCAAACCGCCCGCGACGGCACGGAAGACACCACACCGGCCGCGCTCACCTCTGAAATCACGCTAAATAAGCCCCACTAAGGGGTTTTAAGCCCGAGGTGCAAACCCCGTTCAACTTCTCAGCAGTTCCAGTTCCTGACAAATGTGAATAAGTTTTTTGCCCAAAACGGGGCTTTGCGTGGGAGTTTGCTTGACTGTTGGGGGTTAAATTGGGTTGAAATGGGGCACTTTGGGGCAACCTGCATAGCATCATCGTGGCTCAACCCGGCAAACCTTTCTACACCGGCCGTTACCGGCACACCCTCGACGACAAGAATCGGCTCACGATTCCGTCGACGTGGAGGTCTGCGCATGCGGAGTCTGATACCTTCCTCGCCACCCCACATCCCGATGGTTACGTGGCCGTGCTTCCTCCGGCTGAGGTCGACAAGCTTTACGAAAAAGTTTCGCAGAAGGCGCTGACCGACCGCGATGCACAGGATGCGTTTCAACGGTTCTTCTCGGAGTCGTTCACCTTCACCTTCGACAAGCAGGGGCGCATCAGCCTGACCGACGATTTACGCCAACATGCCGGTATCGCCAAGGACGCGGTGCTGGTTGGCTCTTTTACTACGTTCGCCATTTACAGCCCGGAAAAATGGGAAAAGGCGCAGCAGCGGACTTCCGGCGAAAACTTTGGCGATTTGATGCGCCGAATTGGAATTTAACCATGAGTGCCACCCCTTCACTTCATAATACAACCCGTCTCACGGGTTTTGCGGCAGCGAGTCTCTGGCATCGCCGTATGGCAAGAGCCGGAACCCAAAATATAATCATTAAAGCACAACCGCGTCTTTGCGCTGAGCTTGTGCTTCATCCCATCCCGCGTGATCGCGCCACCTCGGCGTTCACTGATGTGAGGAGAGCCGTCGATGTCTTTCACGCTGCTTGAACATGGGCGCCACAACATGACTCCCGGACACCAGCCGGTCCTGTTGCGCGAGGTGCTCGATCTCCTCGCCGCGCGGGCTGGCGGGTGTTATCTCGACGCGACTTTCGGCGGCGGCGGTCATACGCGCGCAATTCTTGATGCGGCTACTGGCACAAGCGTCGTTGCTTTTGATCGCGATCCGGCGGCGGCGGTGCGTGCTTCGTCGTTGAAAAGTGAATACGGCGAACGCTTCCGTTTGATCGAAGCGGATTTTGGCCGGCTGGGTGAACTGGGCGGCACGGGGTACGATGGCATTTTGTTCGATCTAGGGCTTTCGTCATTTCAGCTGGACGAGGCCGAGCGCGGATTTTCGTTTCGCAACGATGCGCCGGCTGACATGCGGATGGACACCCGTGCGGGTGTGCCAGCGAGTCTCTGGTTGGAAACCGCCACGGGGGAAATGGTGGTGCGCGCAATTCGTGATTACGGCGAGGAGCAGCACTGGCGTCGGGTGGTGCGTGCGATCATCGCGGCGCGCGGCACCGGCGCGCTGGCCCGCACCGCGTCGCTGGCCGAGGTGATTTCCGAAGCGATTCCCCCTCGTGACCGGTTCGGTTCAAAGATTCATCCGGCGACGCGTGCATTTCAAGGAATTCGCATTGCGGTTAATGATGAGCTCGGCGCGATCGAGCGTGCGCTGCCTGCGGCTTTTGCGGCCTTGAACAAGGGCGGCGTGCTCTGTGCGATCAGCTTTCATTCGCTGGAGGACCGCATTGTGAAGCATTATTTTCGCCGTCAGTGCGGACAACCCGAGAGCGCGAATGATTCCACACCGCAACAATTTCGTACGGTGCTGGCCGAACCATTGACCAGACGCCCGACCATTCCTGGCGATGATGAAGTCGCCGCCAACCCCCGCAGCCGGTCCGCCAAGCTTCGTGCGCTGCGCAAACTCTAACTTCTCACGCCTGTTACCCTACTCGATGAACAAGACAGACCATCATGCTTTTGTGAGCCAGCTGCTCGTTTACGCGCTGGTCATGATTTCTTTCACCGGCTCGATCGGGCTCGGTACCGTGTGGTTGCGCAACCAGATCGCCCAGACGGCCAACAGTATCAAGGTTTTGGAGACACGCACGGCCGAGGCCGAGCGTCATCTTGCGGAGACGACCACGTTGATCGCGGCCGAACAGTCGCCTGATATATTGATCCGCCGCAATGACGAATGGCATCTCGGTCTCATCGCTCCTGATTTTCGCACGCAGATCGTACGCATCAATGAGAACCCTGTTGACCGTTTGGTGGCGAAAAGCCGCCGTGATGTTTTTGCGAGTGGGGCGAAGGTGCGGCTGGTGAAATTTGTCATGGGAGATTCTCAATAAAATCATGTCCAAGGGTTTTGCCTCAAATTACCGGATCGTGGTGCTCGCGGTGGGCATCTTCCTGTGCTTTGGCGGCGTGGGCGTGCGGTTGTTGTTTCTGCATGTGATTGATCGGGATCAACTGGTTCGTTACATCGACAAAGCGCGGCGCCAGGTGACCGAGGACAAGGCTCGCCGGGGCGATATTCTTGATGCGCGTGGCAATGTACTCGCGACCAGTCATACGCTGGTCGTTGTTGGTGCTGATCCATTGGTTTTGCGCAAGGAGGATGAATCGAAATGGCCGGAGCTGGCTTCGCTGCTCGACATGCCGCTGGCGGAGTTAAAAAAGAATCTTGAGGCCAAGACTCGGCCGACCAAGGCCGAAGACGATACGAGCGATGAGGTGCAGGACATACGCTGGGTAAAACTCAGCGAGGATGTCACTGAAAAGACCTACGAAAAGATCACCGCGTTGGGCGTGAAAGGCGTGTATGGTGAACGAACCTATCGCCGCGCCTATCCGCACAATCAGCTTGCGGCACATGTCATCGGTTACGTGAACAAAGAAGGTTCGCCGGCGGCGGGTATTGAGAACTATGCGGATTTCTATCTGCGCGGCCAGGACGGCTGGCGCGAGTCGGAGAAGGATGGTCGCCAGCGTGAAATGGCCCAGTTCCGCACGCGCGAAGTGCCGGCCACCGACGGTTACAGTGTGGTTCTTTCAATTGATTCGGCCATTCAGCATATCGTGGAACGCGAGATGGATGCTATCGCCAAGAAGTTCCTGCCCGTGAAGGCGACGATTATCGTGAGCGATCCCAAGACCGGCTTCATTTTGGCGCTGGCGAATTATCCGACGTTTAACCTGAACGAGTTTAACAAGGCCGACATGGCCTCGCAGCGAAACATTGCGGTCGCTGACATGTATGAACCGGGTTCGACGTTCAAGATCGTGGCCTCGAGCGGCGCGCTTAATGAAGGTCTTGTTTCGCCTGAATCTCCACGGTTCGACTGCTCGATCGACAAGATTGATTACAAGGGCAAAACGCGCGGGCTGCCGCGTGAAGACCACCATTTCACCACGCCGTTGAACACGGCCGAAATCATCAGTCACTCCAGCAATCGCGGCGCGGCCCAGCTTGCGATGTTGTTGGGCGAGGATCGTTTTTTTGGTTATGCCCGAGCGTTTGGTTTTGGTCAGTTGACGGGTTTCCCGGTCGGTGGCGAAATTGATGGACAGATGGCGGCCCCGGCAAAATGGGATGGGCTCACCATCACCCGCATGCCGATGGGCCAGTCTGTAGCGGCCACGCCCATACAGATGCACATGGCGATGGGTGTCATCGCCAGCGGCGGCTTGTTGATGCGGCCGCAGGTGATTCGTGAGGTTCGCGATGCAAAAGGCGAGCGCGTGTATCGGTTTGATGGTGTGGCTCGCAGTCGTGCGATCACCGAACGCACCGCGGAGACTATGGCCTTTTTGCTCTCGCGGGTGACGCTTACTGGCGGCACGGGTGTTGAAGCTGCCATACCGAACTTTCAAGTAGCTGGAAAAACCGGCACCACGCAAAAACTTGTACCGGTGATAGACTCCAAGGGACGATCGGTTTTGCGCTATTCGGATCGTGACCACGTTGCGTCGTTTGTCGGTTTCTTCCCTGCGAGCCGGCCGCAGATTGCAATTTCTGTTATTGTAGACGGAGCCGATGCGCATGCACCCAACGGTATTGCGTACGGTGGCGCGGTGGCGGCCCCAAGTTTCAAACGGATTGGTGAACAACTGATCCAGTATCTCGACATCAAACCGGTGATGGAAATTAACCGGTCTCTATTGGTTATGGGAGGAGCAAAACTGTGATCGGTTATCTCACGCAAAATCATGTTCTAATCAGCGCCTTTCAAACGAGGACGGTTGGCCGGAGCAGAAAACAAAACGTTCTGGAAAAGCGCGTATTCAAAATGGCACCCAAAATTTCAGATTACTTTCGCGACGGCGAAATCATCGCCCACAAGGGCAATCTCGATCTTCCCATCTCCGGACTGGTGATGGATAGTCGCCGCGTTGTGCCTGGGAATTTGTTTTTTGCCCTGCACGGTTTGCGCACCGACGGTGCGGGTTACGTAGACGAAGCCATCAATCGTGGTGCCGTTGCGGTGGTTACGGACAAACTGCCGTTGCATGCACCGGGCAAGGCCACCTTTATCCAGGTGGCGGATCCGCGTGCGATGCTCGCCCGTGTGGCGCAGCGTTATTATCGTTTTCCTGATCGCGACATGGCGGTGGTTGGCGTTACCGGAACCAACGGCAAGACCACAGTCACCCACCTCGCCAAACATTTTCTCAACGGTGACCAGCGAGTGGGGCTCATCGGTACGATTAACTACGATCTTGGTACGCGTACGGTGCCATCCTACAAGACGACACCTGAGTCGCTCGACATCTACGGCATGCTCGCCCAGATGCGCGATGCCGGTTGCCGCCAAGCGGTGATGGAAGTGAGTTCACACGGAATTGATCAACAGCGCGTGCTTGGCATGCAGTTCGGCGCGGCTGTATTCACAAATCTGACACAGGATCACCTCGATTATCACAAGACGCTCGAAGCGTATTTCGAGGTTAAGACTCGTTTGTTCACGGGCCGTGCAGGCGCGGATCCGAAGACAGCGATCATCAACATCGA
>JAYTWC010000256.1:0-2255 GCA_043743635.1 Verrucomicrobiota bacterium
CGCCACGCGACGAGCAAGATCGCTGAGGCAGACGATTTGAATCGGTTGGCGACGTTTGGTTTTCGCGGCGAGGCGTTGCCGTCGATTGCGAGTGTATCCCATTTCACACTACAAACCCGTGAAGCGACGACGGACGCAGGCACGGAGGTCGTAATCAATGGAGGCCGTATGGTGCATGTGCGCGAATGTGGCCGACCCGTTGGCACGCGGATCGAGGTAACGCAATTGTTTAACTCGGTGCCGGCGCGGCGGAAGTTTCTTAAGAGCGACACGACGGAGGCGGCGCACATTATCCATGGCGTGCGGTTATACGCGTTGGCATTTCCGCAGGTGGCGTTTTCGTTGACCGAGGACGGTCGCGTGATTTTCCGTTCCCCGCAATGCGCGACACTGGAGGAGCGTATTGCGAGTATTTTTGGTAAACAGACCGCCGAAGGGTTGCTGACGTTGGAAGCCGACGAGCCGGGCATGAAGCTGCGCGGCTTGGTGGGCCGGCCCGGGGTGGGGCGCTCGACGCGCCATGAGATGATTTGTTTCGTGAACCAGCGGCCAGTCGATAGCCGAACCTTGAATTATGCTTTGATCGAGAGCTTTCACGAGTCGTTGCCGAAGGGACGTTATCCGGTGGCATTCGTGTTTTTCGACATCGATCCGGCGGCGGTCGATGTGAACGTGCATCCTGCGAAACGCGAGGTGCGTTTTCGGAGCGAGACGTCGGTGCGATCGTTTGTGATTCGTGCGGTGTTGGGGCGGTTGCGGGAGTTCGGTGAGGCAGCGTCGCCCGTGGCCCCTGCGGCGGTCGAGCCAGTCAGGCCAATGGCCAACCTGACGCCAGCGTCACCATTTGTGCCCTCAGTGGATGTTCCACGCATGGCTGCAATGCCGGAACCGGAACGGCGCGTTAGGGACAACGCGCCCTACCTCGGAACGACTCCAGCAGTTGCGCCAAAACCAGTTTCTATCGCTTCACCGATGGTCGCGGCGCCTGTGCTCGCCCCCACCCCCGCGCGCGGCGCGACGAGCGCGTGGCGCTTTCTCGGGTTGGCGCATAGTTCGTATGCTTTGTTCGAAACGCCAGCCGGTCTCGTGTTGCTCGATCGGCGCGCGGCGCATGAGCGGATCTGGTTTGAGCGGTTGCAGGCGCAGTTTCGCGCGGGCGAGGTGCCGAGTCAGCGGTTGTTGCTGCCGGTGCCCGTCGAACTGGACCCGATCGCGACGGCGCTTTTGCTGGACCGGCTGGCGTTTTTTAACGGGCACGGGTTTGAAATCGTGGAGTTTGGGCGTAATTTTTTCCGGATCGAGAGCGTGCCGACGTGGATGGAACCGACGGATGCGGAGCCGTTTGTGCGTGATCTGCTCGGTGCGTTACGCGAAGGCAGATTGCAGGAAAAAAATATCGATGTTGCTCGCGACGAGCTCGCTCGGCTCGCCGTGGCGAAGACGATTCGCCTCCCGGATGGGGCCAATGAGATTGAATTACGAGGGGTGTTGACCCAGCTTTTCGCCTGTCGAACACCGCTCACCAGCCCGTCGGGCCGACCGACTCAAATCGAATTTAGTCATAGTGAATTGGCCCGGCGGTTTCAGAAGTAACTGGTTTGTGTCGTAAGCGGAAGTGCCAGCTTTGTTGCGATTTAGCGGTTTTATTCTAGTTTTTTCGCATCGTTCTTGGCACGGTTTCTGGTCATATCAGTTCTAATATATCTCCCATGGCTGCATCTTCAAAATCCAAGAAAAGTCCAGTACGCACCTCAGCTCCTTCTGGCGCCGCCGGTGCCATCGCTCTCGGTGCTGATAACGTGAAAATTAAGCAGTCTATCCTGCGTCATCTCACTTACACGCTCGCTCGCGACACGCACACGGCCGCTCCGCGCGACTGGTGGATTTCGACCGCGCTCGCCGTCCGCGAACACGTGTTGGCGCGCCTCATCGTCACGCAGGGCGTGCATAACGACCAGAATGTCCGCCGCCTCTATTATTTTTCCCTCGAGTACCTGATGGGCCGTTTGATGGAGAATAATCTTTATAATACCGGTCTCGTTGACTCCACCATCACCGCCCTGAGCGAACTCGGCGTTGATTTTGAAAAGGTCCGCGAACAGGAAGGTGACATGGGCCTGGGTAATGGTGGCCTCGGCCGCCTCGCCGCCTGCTTCCTCGATTCACTGGCCACGCTGGATTATCCAGCCATTGGATACGGCATCCATTACGAGTTCGGCCTCTTCAAACAGGAATTTGTCAACGGCAACCAGATC
>JAYTWC010000257.1:0-1948 GCA_043743635.1 Verrucomicrobiota bacterium
GACGGCGGAGGCTTTGGTGTCGGCGTTGCCGTATTTGCAACCGGCACTGCCGGTGCAGGCGATGATGCCACCGACGGCGAGCGAGGCTTCGGTGTAGCAACCCATGCGTTTGACGGCGCGGCAGACGGATTCGACGGAGGCGGCGGGAATGTGTGGGATGATCAGACTCTGCCAGACGGTGAGGCGAAGTTCGCCGGTGCCGTAGCGTTCGGCGAGTTCGGCCAGGGCGCGCATCTGTTTCGTGGAGAGGCGGCCGACGGGAACGCCGATGCCGATATTGAAGAGTTCGGGTTTTGACTGGCGGCGGACACCGAGCCAGCCGTGTTTGTCCACGGGGGGGCGGGGTTCGCAGGCGGCGAGCGGGAGGCGGACGAGCGGGAAGGCGAGACGCTTGGCGGTTTCTTCGAGGTATTTTTCAACACCCCAGGATTCCAAGAGGTATTTGAGACGTGCCTTCTTGCGGTCGGTTCGGTTGCCGTGGTCGCGGAAGACGCGGATCAGGGCGGCGGCGACGGCGACGGCTTCGGAGGGCTTGATGAGCAGGCCGGTGTCGCGGGCAAAATCGCCGTGGCCGGAGATGCCACCGAGCTGGACTCGGAAATACACGCCGGGGGCGGGCGGATTTGAGATTTCGGATTTGAGATTCGAGAGGGATTTTTCAGTGATGCGTACGGCGAAGAAGCCGATGTCGTTGGTGTCGGCTGCGGCGCTGATGAGGCTGCCGTTGTCGAAGGCGACGTTGAATTTGCGTGGGAGTCCGTAGAGGTCGCGGTTGTTGATGATGTAGTGGTGCAGGGCGCGGGCGTGCGGACGGACATCGATCAATTCGTGAGGGGCAAAACCGGAGTCGGGCGAGGCGGTGATGTTGCGGATGTTGTCGGCGCCGGCTCCGCGGGCGGTGAGGCCGAGGTCCTGGACTCTGGTGAGTAGTTCGACCACGGAGCGGGGCTTGAACTCGCGCATCTGGAGGTTGGCGCGGGTGGTGATGTGCGAGTAGTTGCCGCCGAGGTCGTCGGCGATGGAGGCGAGGCCGCGCAGCTGGTGGGAGGAGATTTCGCCAGCGGGAATACGCAGGCGGATCATGAAACTATCCTGCGTGGGGGCGACGTAGAAGAGGCCGTGGGTGCGGAAGCGGTAGTTGTGCTCGGCGTCAGGGGCCTTGTCATCCTGTGAGTGGCGCAGGAGGCGTTCCCAGGAATCGAGCGGGTTCTCGTCGAGTTTCCAGCGCTCTTCTTTGCAGAGATCGTCGATCGGGGTGCCGTAAACGGTGGCATCGGCCGGAGCCGCGAGGTTACCCGAAGTGGCGGAGGCGGGCGTGGCGGTGAGCTGACCAGAATTAGTCGTACCGACGAAAGGGAAAGCGCCCGAGGCCATCGCGCCAGCCATGAAACCCTGCAAGTACTCCTTCTGCGCGGGCGTGAAGGGGGTTGACGGAGAGAGTGGATCGGCTGCGTTTGGCACTCTGCCCGATCAGCAAACGCGATGCCATGGCGCATCTATGGTAAATCAAAACGGTGAATAGTTTTTAGCAAAACGATTAAAAATATTCATCGTATGCCGGAGAATCGACGGTTTTTCTTTTTGATCGGCCGAGGGCGTCGAGGGGCCTCCCACGAAGATTGACAGCGGGATAGGGGAACGACCTGGCGATGGGGTCAGCGACCGGTCTTCGTATGATAGGGCGATATTGAATGATGGGTAATCGCCACCGCATATTTTTGCGTACCAAGGTCGCAAAAAGCGCGAAGCCTAACCACGTTAAAGATCCGTCGCCTCCTTCGTTGCCCTCGCACAACAAAGTCCTTTCCCCTTTTACCGGCCCATGCACTCCCGCTCACTCGTCCTCCTGCCGCTTATTGGGTTCAGCCTCTGGTTCCTCTTTTCTCCTCTGCTCCATGCCGAGCTCACGTCGGCTGAGCGCGAGCAAGCGCAGGTGAGCGCTCTCGCG
>JAYTWC010000258.1:0-3681 GCA_043743635.1 Verrucomicrobiota bacterium
AAGTATTCTTCTTTCTCCCTCTCAATCGATCAGGAGATTATCAAGGATCTCAACGTCAACCTCGGTTATCTGCACGAGACCTATAATTCTTCCTACCTCAGCCTGTTCCGGCCCGACAACAACTCCCTGTTTGTTGACACTAACAAGTACCTCCCGAACGGCACCCTTAATCCCCACCTCGGCGAGATGTATATGGACTTCCGTGGACTGGATAACAGCCAAAATGATCGGAACACGAACGACATTTTTCGGGGCACGATTAGCTATAATCTCGATCTCACGAAGATTAATCCTTGGCTTGGTCGCATTCGGTTCACCGGTTTAGGGGAGCAACGCGACAGCAAGTTCCACCACGACCAGTTCACAGACTTCGGAACCAACGCTGCGGGCACTTTTGCAGAAGCCTCCTTCCGCTACTACCTCGGCGGCAATCTTCTCGGCAACCCTATCACGCCTGCCACGGCCGCACCGGGGGCGTTTGGGCTTTTAAAGGGAATCAGCGAACTCTATAACAACGGCACCAGTTGGACGACCACCAATCTCAACACAGACTATTTTCGCAAGGCGGACTCGCGCTTCCGGAGAAAGCTTGGTTCCGAGGCGGTTAACGGTCAGGGCAATTTCTTGAAGGATCGGGTCATCGTGATGTACGGCATCCGGCGCGACAAGGATCAAGAAGGTGTCAACAAGACCAATTTCGATCCGACCTCACCGACGCAGGTCGCCGGTCTCGCCTCGGAGGATATTACCCTTTCATCGTTTAGCAAGACGACCAAATCTTTGTCCGTCGTTCTGCACCCGCTCCCGATTGACTGGCTCAGCTTTCATTATAGCAATTCCGAAAATTGGGTCCCGCACGGCAGCGCCATCGACCTGCTCGGCCAAGCGACTCCCAGCCCGACTGGAAAGGGCAAGGACTACGGCTTCTCGCTGGATCTGCTCAAACACAAGCTGAATGTGAAGTTCAATTGGTACGACATGACCGCGTCCAACGACTCCGACTCAATCGCGGACTCGGTTAACATGCCGCTGGCCCAATGGGCACTGCCCTTCATGGATTTGTACAAGATGCCCGGCATCGCTGCGTATCACGGAGTGACCAACTACAAGAAAGGCATCGCGAACGGGATCGCCCTCGGTGACAGCCGCCTCTACAACGGCTACACTTCGAGTAACTCATCCAAAGGCGTGGAAATAGAGTTGACCTATAACATCACAGACAACTGGCGCCTGATGGTTAACGTCAGCAAACAGGAGGCGAAAATGGCCGACGTCGCCACGGGGTTGACGAAGTTTATCGAGGAACGCCTCGCTTACTGGAAGAGCATTCCAGGATTGTGGGATACGTGGGTGCTGCCGGCAGCGGCTGATCCCTCTCACACGATTGATCCGTGGTGGTCTACGGACAGGACCGGCAAGGACATCTGGGGAGCGTGGGGCTATGAAGGTGAATATCTTACCTACAAGGCGTGGGAAGGGAAACCCAGCCCGCAGCTGGCCAAATACCACGGCAGCCTCATGACGAATTATGATTTTACCCAAGGTCCCATGAAGGGGATCAACGTCGGGTTCGGCACTCGTTATATCGACAAGACGATCATCGGTGCCCCCGGGATTTTCGATTCCACCGGAACGATTGTGACTGGTTTGGATACGGCTCATCCCTACTACTACCATTCGTATCTCACGTACGATGCATGGCTCGGCTACAAGTTCCGCCCGTCCTTCTTCGGGAAGAAATATGAGCTGAGCTTCCAACTCAACTGTCGCAATCTCGAATCGAAGGGCCGCTATCAGCCGATCAAGGCCGACTACTATGGCGTGGCTCGGGACTTCCGCATTGTCCAGCCGCGGAGTTTCTTCGTTACAACCGAGCTGCGCTTCTAAGACTGTTTCGGAGGTGGGAACTTCGGTTCCCGCCTCCTTTTTGTAACCAGCCAACTCGCTCTAATATGTTTTTCTGCCTTTGCCGAACTGTCTGCGTGATTCAAACGACACCCCGCGTATGAACTCGAATACAGCCTGCGAAACACGAAAAGAGGACAGGGTTGGCTTTGTTGAAAAGATGGCACTCGGTGCCGGCGGTTTGCCGATTTATCTCGGTCTTGCCGCTGTCACCGCGTTAGCGATGCCATATTATCAGATGACGTTGAAGATCAGTCCGACTTTGGTTGGCGCTGCTCTCACCGTGCCGCGTTTTCTCGACGCGTTTATCGATCCGCTGGTTGGCCGTTTTTCGGATAACCTTCATACGCGCTTTGGTCGGCGTCGTCCGCTCATTGTAGTGGGCGCGCTCGTTCAGGCACTGGCTTTTGGGCTAATTTGGACGGTGCCGACCGGTTGGGGACAATACGCGCTTACGGCATGGCTGATCGCGACGCAGATCTTGTTTTATGTCGGCTACGCTTTTTTCTCGGTTCCCTTCTCTGCGCTCCAGTACGAGATCACGCCCGACTACGATGAGCGCACGCGGGTCTCATCCTTTGTCGGTTTTTTCGGCAAGGTGGGAGAGATGGGCAACAACTACTTTTTTGCCATCGCGAGTTCCTCTCTATTTGTTTCAGTTTTTGTCGGTGTTCGTTCGGTCGGTTGGATCGTTGGCTGTGTGCTGCTCGGCGTGGTAGCCGCGATCCCCGCTTTTTTTGTCCGTGAACGTTTCTTCCATAAGACGGAGAAGCAGGAAACGGTTCGCTTGCTCCCTGGCATCAGAGCCGCCTTCAGCAGCCGGGCCTTTGTGATTTTGGTGGCGCTCACGCTCCTGCAAATTGTTGCCGGCATGTTCGCGAGCAGTCTGGATTTTTATCTTATCGTTTACTCCATTTTTGGCGGCGATGTTCCGGCGGGTTCTGTTTGGAAGGGAAACCTGTCGATGGGTTATGCCATCATTGGCATTCTTTCGATTTACCCCGTTTCATGGCTTGCCCAAAAAATTGGCAAAACGCAGACCGTGGTCATTGCGTTTGTCCTCACGTTCATAGGCGCGATCGGAAAGTGGATGGTTTTTACGCCCGGCAATCCCTGGAAAATCCTTTTTGATCCACTGCTTTGCGGACCGGTTTGGATCGCGATCAACGTTCTCACGCCTGCGATGCTTGCCGATATTTGCGATGAAGATGAATTGCGTGGAGGAATGCGGCGCGAAGGATTGTTCGGCGCGATTTTCTCTTGGATTCAAAAGGTCGGCTACTCCACCGCAGCTTTCGGGGCCTCAGTTTCTCTGCAAATGACCGGTTTCGATGCCGCGCTTGGCGGAAGCCAACCGCCTGCGACTATCTTTCGTCTCCGCCTGATCCTCGCTCTCTCAACCGCTGCATGGGCGATCCTCGCCATCGTTCTCCTGCGTATGTACCCGCTCGACCGAAAGCGCGCTCACGAAATCCGCGACGCCCTCGAAGCCCGCCGTGGCAAAGTCTAAAATTTCACCGACTCCATGACTGTTCTGTCCAAAACCAGCACAAAGGATTCGCCGACAAGCCCGGCAAGGTCCAAAGCTGTGGATATGAGTCGCTCTGCGCCCACGGACAAGCCCGCCAAGAAAGCCACCATTTACGACCTCGCCCGTCTTGCCGATGTGTCGCCTGGCACAGTCAGTCGCGTGCTCAACAACCGCGACAAGGTCAAAGCCGCCACGCGCGAACGCGTCCTCCGCGCTGCGAAAGAACTCAATCTCAAGCCCCAAGC
>JAYTWC010000259.1:0-3687 GCA_043743635.1 Verrucomicrobiota bacterium
GTAACGTACACGCCGTCTTTGACGGTGACGCGGCCGACGGGCACAGCGTTGAGCGCCGAAGCGTCGAGCGCAGACTTGTCTGCAGGTTCGACCATCGGCCATAAAAACCATCCATCAGGGACAGGGTTGTCGGCAGCGTTGGCCGCGGGAAACAGCGAAAAAGCGAGCACGAGCGAAAACGCGCGGCTGAGGGAAAGGGCGATGCGGCGCATAAAAGAAGTGCGTAGTGTGAAGGCCGGCTACGTCACCGCAATTTAGGAATGCGCAGCATAAGGAGAACCCACGTTGCAATTTTGAGTCTATTTTCGCGCAGAGCGGAAAACGGCGGGCGCACCCAAAAGGGCCTGGCGTTGGAGTGACGAATGGACAGACATACCCCCATTTCCGCAACCGAAGGTTTTCCATGGACGCAAGCTGACACGTCTGCGATCTTCGGATCAATCTTTTCTACCCAATGGCTGCCGCCAAACAACGTCTCGATGAACTGCTCGTCACCCGCGGGCTTGCGGAAACGCGCTCACAGGCCAAAGGTCTCATCATGGCCGGTCGCGTTCTGCACGGCACCGAACGGCTCGAAAAGCCAGGAAAAGATTACCCTGTCGATATCGAACTGTTCGTCGAACAACCGCCACGCTTCGTCAGCCGCGGCGGCGAAAAGCTTACCGGCTTTCTGGAGAAATTTACGATCGATCTGCGCGGCGTCCACCTGCTCGACGTCGGCGCATCGACCGGCGGCTTCACCGATTGCGCACTGCAAGCCGGCGCCGTGGACGCAGTCTGTGTCGACGTCGGCCGAGCCCAGCTCCACGCCAAACTAGCCAACGATAAACGCGTCACCAATCTCGAAAAAATTAACGCGCGCCACCTCAAGCGCGGCGATTTGCCACGCGACATGTTCGATGCCGTGACGATGGACCTGTCGTTCATTTCACTCAAAGCCGTCCTCCCCGCCGTGTGGCCCTTTGTGCAGAAAAACGGCCTCCTAATCGCGCTCGTGAAACCGCAATTCGAAGCTGGCAAAGCCGAGGTCGACAAAGGCCGTGGCGTCATCCGCGACACCGCCGTGCAAGACGCCGTGCTCGTCGATATTACCCGGTTCGCCCTCGGCGAACTGCGCGGCGCCAAGCTCATCGGCTCGATGGACTCGCCCATCACCGGCACCGACGGCAACCGCGAATTCCTGATCGGTCTGCGAAAAACTTGAACCCATCGCCGGCTCGTGCACCTTACCTAAGCCACTCGCCCAAACGAACCATCGCCATGCAACCCATCCGCAGCCTCGCGTTCGTCGTCAATGCCCAGAAAAGCGGAGCCAACGAACTCGCTCAAGCATTGATGAACATCGCCGTGGCCAACGGTATCCGAATCAGCCATACAAACCAATTTCCGCTGCCGACTGGTTTTCTAAAAGGCTTCGATGCCTGCTGCGTTATCGGCGGTGACGGCACCTTGCTCGGGGTCGTGTGCGAATCCGCCCGTGAACAGGTCCCGATCATTGGGGTGAACCGCGGCAGCTTGGGCTTTTTGACAACGTTTTCCGCCGACGAAGTCGGGGCCTTGTTTCCAGCGTTGCTGACCGGCGAATTTCACCTCGCGCACCGCTCGCTCCTCAGCTGTTCGTCTTGCGAAGGCCACCAGCAAGACCTCGCGCTCAATGACGTGCTGATCAAGGACGAGCGCCCGTCGCGACTCGTGCGCCTCGAAGTCTTTGCCGACGACGAACTCGTCACCGATTATGTATGCGACGGCCTGATTTTCTCTACACCGACTGGTTCGACCGCCTACAATCTTTCCGCTGGCGGCCCGCTTATCCATCCCGACGCCGGTGTCATCGCGATGACGCCGATCTGTCCGCACACCCTGAGCAACCGCTCGATCATTTTCCGCCGCGATGTGAAACTCCGTGTCGTCAACCGAAGCGATGCCTCGCGTCTGCTAGTCGCGATGGATGGACAGCGCAACCTCATCACCTGCGAAAATTCACCGATCGAGATCTCCGTGGCCAAAAACGAACTTCTGCTCGCCCAGCGTCTCGACTACTCACACTTCTCCGTCATGCGCGCGAAGCTGCGGTGGAGCGGTGGATACACGGAGCCCGAAAAAGGACGGTAAACGAGCGGCAGGCGGCCTCCCGCCGCTGTCGTCCCACGTTATCCGCCCGCCATCACTGGGCGAAATCCGGCCTCGGTCAAAATGCGCGCAACCTCGTCGCGCTTGTCGCCCTGAATTTCGATCCGGCCATCTTTCACCGTGCCACCCGAACCACACGCCCGCTGCATTTTCTTCGCGAGCTGCTCTTTTTCGGGCAAACCGATGCCGACAAAACCCGTGGCCACCGTGACGGTCTTGCCGCCGCGGTTCGCTTTTTCGCGTAAAACATCCACCCGCCCGCGATTTTTCACCGGTTGCGCTGGCGTCACCGCCGTCGAACTCGCGGCCGACACCTGAGCCGGCTTGACGTCACCCTTATTAGCAACGGGCAGCGACAAACCACTCAACGCGCCGAACGGGTTTTGTCCCAAACTCTGTCCGCCATCGGTTGAAATTTTGTCCTGAGCACTCATTTAGTCTTCGTAGTTTTTTTGTCACCGCCGCAAATTCCAACCGGAATATTCGACACGCTGCTAAGAAACATCAGCGCTTTGCTATAACTCCGCTGCTCTAGAAAGTGAACAAGTTGCGGATGCAACCCTGATCGACAACGCTCGACGATTCCATCGAGATGAGCCGTGGCAACAGCGATGATTTTGCCATCAGCGGCCTTTATGCCGTTCGTCAGCGCGATTAGGGATGCTTTGATCTCGGTTTCCATACGGGTTATTACGGCGATTTATTGATTAAACATCAGTGTCTTAACTTTCCTGCAAACTCGGTGGCAAGGCCTCTCCCAAAGAGTAATCATCTTGAACCAAATTCCATCCGAGCTTCAATAAAACTTACGCCACCTATAACGCGATTTAATGATGCTGCGTCAACTGGCTCTCTCTCATTTTCTGAAAAATCTATTCCGATGAATTCCATGACGCTCCCCACGCAAGCCAACGCTGATATTCTTGAGGCAAGCTACCGCGCGTGGCTCGAAAACCCCCATTCCGTCGACGCGACGTGGCGCGCCTTTTTCCAAGGTTTCACCCTCGGCACCAGTGGCAATTTGATCAACGGCGAAGCGCCCGCCCCTCTCACACCAACCGCTGCGGCCTCCCTGCCCCACAGCCTGAAGCAATCCCACGTCCTCAGTCTGATCTACCATTACCGATCCATCGGCCACCTCCAAGCACATCTCGATCCGCTCAGCGAACCGCCAGCACCCTCGCCCAAACTCCAGCTCAGCGAATTCAAACTTTCCGAGGCCGATCTTGATGACCACTTCGACGTCGGACACTACTTGCAAGGTGGCCAGATGAAGCTCCGCGATATCGTCGATAAGCTCCGCGATACCTACTGCGGCAATATCGGCGTCGAGTATATCCATATTCAGGATACAGATGTCCGTCGCTGGCTTCAGGAACGTATGGAGCCCAGCCATCTGCGCCCACGCTTCTCCAAGGCCCAGAAAACCCGCATCCTCCGCCGACTCCACAAGGCCGAACTTTTCGAAAAATTTCTCCACACCAAATACGTGGGACAAAAACGTTTCTCCCTCGAAGGTGGCGAAACGATGATCGCCGCCCTCGACGCCGTGATCGA
>JAYTWC010000260.1:0-3083 GCA_043743635.1 Verrucomicrobiota bacterium
TACGCTCTCAATGAGACGGATCCAGCAAGCTACGCTGTGATGCGTTCGCTGCACGGTCTGCGAAGCATGGATTTTGCAGCCACAGCGGAATGTGAAACGGTCTTTGCGCAGCAATTCACAGAACTCGCATTTGTCCTCACAAAGGGCACGCCAGTCGAGGCCGTGATTGATGCCGTCGAAGGCCTGGCGCCGAACGATGACGGAAATCTAAAAGTTGAATATCCTTCCGATTATAGTGATTGCACGCTGGTGGTAGCAGGTGTTTCGGCCACGGTGCGTTTCGACGGCTCTGAGTTGGCGATGGTGTTTCCGCGCAGCGGTTCGCCGCGCGAGCTGCTGGAGGGCTTTGTGGCGGTGCGCGACGCCTTCGCACTTTCGAAAAAGCCGGTTCTGACGGCGCTACTGAAGTGATTCTGAAAATCGTTGTGGAATCATAAAAGCCCGGTGGCACAGGGATGAGGCGGTAAAGGTGGATCTATGAAGTTTTAGCTTTTTCGGATGGTTTGTAGTTTAATAGATGACAAGTTGGCTTGGAGTTACCTGTGGTTGAGGGAATAAAAAAGCGGCGCCATTTCGGGCGCCGCTTGAGATTTAAAACCTATGAATTGGTTTAGCTGGTCAGCATGCTGGCGACGAACGAGCGTTCTTCGACGAGCTCTTTGTTCGTAGCGGCGATCTTCGACTTGGCGAAATCATCCATGGCGTAACCGTGAATGACTTCGTAGGAGCCAGGAGTGGTTGTGCGGACGGGCAGACCAGCCCAGACGTTGGCATCGAAGCCGTAAGCACCGTTGGACTTGACGGCGATCGAGTGGATCGCGCCAGGAGTCACGAGGCTGCGGACGTGGTCAACCAAAGCGTTGGCAGCGGAAGCAGCAGACGAGGCACCACGGGCGGCGATGATCGCAGCGCCACGTTTACCAACGGTCTCGCAGAACGGTCCCTGCAACCAAGCGCTATCGGTGATAACCGACGTGGCGGGTTTGCCGTCGATCTTCGCGTGCGCGAAGGCCGGGAACATGCTCGGGCTGTGGTTACCGTAGATGAAGATATCCGAAACCTTCGTCAGATCCACGCCGGCCTTGATGGCGAGCTGGCTCTGGGCGCGGTTTTGGTCAAGACGAACCATCGCAGTGAAACGATCGGACGTCAGGCGTTTGGCCTGGCTGGCGGCGATCATGCAGTTCGTGTTAGCAGGGTTGCCAACGACAGCGATGCGGGCGTCGGCAGCGGCGACGGCGTCGATGATCTGGCCCTGACCGATGAAGATCTTGCCGTTGTCCTTGAGGAGATCGGCACGTTCCATGCCGGGACCGCGTGGTTTGGCACCGACGAGCAAACACCAGTTGGCGTCTTTAAAACCGACCGCTGGGTCGGACGTTTGAACAATGCCCTTGAGGAGCGGAAATGCGCAATCGTCGAGTTCCATCGCAACGCCTTCGAGAGCCTTGAGAGCCTTCTCGACCGGAGCTTCGATGAGCTGCAAGATCACGGGTTGGTCTGGGCCGAACATCGCGCCTGACGCGATACGGAAGAGAAGAGCGTAACCAATTTGACCGGCAGCGCCGGTCACAGCGACACGAATAGGTGATTTCATAGATGCGAAGGCGTAATTTAACCATGAAACGGCCTGCGTTGACACGCACGAAATGCTTTTCTTAGCGCAGATTTTTCCTGCCGATCAGATTGGTTGGCCGGTGGAACGCAAATCTCAGTCGTGTGGATCTAGCGAAAACGATGCGAGAGAGCGGCGTGAATATCGCGAACCATTTTTTCTGTCGTGGTCCAGTCGATACAGCCGTCGGTGATGGAAACGCCGTGGCGGAGTTTATCTTTAGGCTGAGGGAAAGGTTGGTTGCCCGCTTGCAGATTGCTTTCAACCATGGCGCCCATGATCGAAGTATTGCCGGTGGCGATTTGCGCGATAATGGCTTGCACGACTTCAGGCTGGCGCTCCGGTTGCTTGGCGGAGTTATCGTGACTGCAATCAACCATGATGGTTTTGCGCAGGCTGGCTTTCGCGAGAAGTTTTTCAACGTCAGCAATGTGAGCTGGGCTATAGTTCGGGCCGGCAGCGCCGCCGCGAAGCACGATGTGGCAATCGGGATTGCCGTTGGTGGTCACGGACGATGCCACGCCGTCCATATTGATGCCGAGAAAAGTCTGGGGCTGCGAAGCAGCTTTTATGGCGTTGATCGCAGCCTGAATGGTGCCGTCGGTGCTGTTTTTGAAACCAAGCGGCATCGACAAGCCCGAGGCCATTTGGCGGTGGGTTTGTGATTCGGTGGTACGAGCGCCAATAGCGGACCAGCAGATAAGATCGGCGATGTATTGCGGCGTAATCGGGTCGAGCAGCTCGGTGGCGGTGGGCAGACCAAGATCGAGGATTTCGCGCAGGAAAGCGCGGGCGGTGCGAAGACCAGTCGCGATGTCATGCGAGCCGTCGAGATGCGGATCCATGATCAGGCCTTTCCAGCCGACGGTGGTGCGCGGTTTCTCAAAGTAAACGCGCATAACGATCATGATGCGGTCAGAAACTTCGGCGGCGAGTTTGGCGAGTTTGCGCGCATACTCGATGCCAGCGGCGGTGTCGTGAATCGAGCACGGGCCGACGACGAGCAGGAAACGTTTATCGTCGGTAAAAGTCAGGCGGTGAATTTCTTCGCGTGCATGGGCGATGAAGGCGGCCTGCGTTTCGGTCTTAGGAAGTTCAGCCACGAGTTGCGCGGGTGAAGGCAAGACTTTGGTTTCTGCGACGTGAATGTCGGACGTTTTCTGCATGGAGGGTCACAGACCGTGAGAGTCCTGCCTTTTGTTGCAAGTCTGAGCGTGACTTGATCGCCGATTCTAGAAAAGAAGTTGGCCGGTCGCCTACCCCTAAGCGACCGGCCATTTGCTTTCTTAGTTACCCCAAAACTCCCGCTAGGCGGGAGGAGTGTGGAAAATCTAATACGACGAAAACTACCTCGGTTTTGGGCTCCGTCAATAAAATCTTTTGCCGATTTGAGAGTGCAGTTTGCAAATCGGATAACAGAAATAAGTTAGGTAAATGGAAAAACACGAAAACGCTGCGTTTCGATATC
>JAYTWC010000261.1:0-2885 GCA_043743635.1 Verrucomicrobiota bacterium
TCAAACATCAATCGCATCTTCCTGTTGACGCAATTTCACACCGCGTCACTGCATCGCCACATTCAAAGTGTGTATCACTTCGATCCGTTTGGCGGTGGCTTTGTGGATATTCTTTCGGCCGAACAAACCGAAAAGAATGCAGATTGGTATCAAGGTACGGCCGATGCAGTGCGTCGGAATCTTCAGCATTTCAGAAGTTTCCCCCACGACTTGGTTTTGATTCTTTCGGGCGATCAGCTCTACCGGATGGATTTCGAAAAGATCCTCGAGCAACACGTCGCGACGGAAGCGGATGTGACGATTGCCGCGATTCCGTTCCCTGTTTCCAAAGTCGAAGGACTTGGTTTGATGCAGGTAAACGACGACCTTTCTATCAATCGGTTCGTTGAAAAGCCGAAGGAGCCTGCGGTGATTAATAGTCTGACACTCAGCGCGCTGCTGGAGGGTTCGCTTAAGGGTTCGCACGAGGAAAAGCACTGCCTCGCGTCGATGGGTATTTATGTTTTCAACCGCACGGCTCTGGCCGATGCGCTCGATAATAAGGCGACCGATTTCGGCAAAGAAATCATCCCTGGACTCCTTGGGAAAAAGAAACTTTTTGCCCACATTTTCGAAGGCTACTGGGAAGACATTGGTACTGTGCGCGCGTTTTTTGACGCCAACCTCGCGCTCGCGCAACCGTTGCCGCCCTTTAACTTTTTCGAACCGTCTGCACCGATCTACACGAAAGATAACTATCTGCCAGCGTCCAAGATCAATAACTGTTCGGTCGATTACGCGGTTTTGGGTGATGGTTCGATCATTGAGGATTCGTTCATCAAGCATTCGGTCATCGGCATTCGTTCCTTTGTGCGCAAAGGTTCGCGTCTTGAGGACGTTGTCATGATGGGTGCGGATTTCTATGAGACCGATGATCAGATTAAGTCCGATCTCGAGCGTGGTGTTCCTAGCGTGGGTGTTGGTCGGAACTGCCAGATCAAGGGTTCGATTATCGATAAGAACGCTCGCATTGGTGACGGCGTGATTCTTTCACCTGAGGGTAAACCCGATGGTACCTACGCGCATAACGTGATCATTCGTGACGGCGTGTTGCTCGTCCCCAAGGGCGGCGTTGTGCCGAGCGGCACGGTGATCTGAGAAGCTGGTTTTTTTAGCAAAAGCTTAAAAAAAAGACCGCCGATTTTTTCGGCGGTCTTTTTGTTTAAAACTTCTAGGCAACTCAGTTGTTGAACCGGAACAAGGCGACATCGCCATCGGCGAAAACGTATTCTTTACCTTCGAGCCGGTATTTGCCCGCTTCACGAGCGGCGGCCACGCTGCCGAGCGTTGTCAAATCGGCGTAGCTTACGATTTCGGCTTTGATGAAGCCTTTTTCGAAATCGGTGTGGATCACGCCGGCGGCTTGCGGGGCTTTCCAACCACGCTTGATCGTCCAGCAACGGACTTCTTTTTCGCCAGCGGTGAAATACGTCATCAGACCGAGTAGATCATACGTGCCCTTGATCAGCGAAGAGACGCCGGAATCGTCGACTCCGAGATCTTTTAGAAACGCTGTGGCTTCTTCAGGCGGCAGATCGATCAACTCGGATTCGATTTTCGCGCTGATCGGCACATATGCGGCGTCGTGATGCGTGCGGACGAACTCGGCGACTTTTTGCACAAATGGATTTTGCTCGGCAGTCGCGAGATCGCTTTCGGCGACGTTGCAGGCGAACAACACGGGTTTGGCGGTGAGCAATTGGAACAGCTTCATCTGCGCCGTTTCTTCGGGCGTGGCGACGAGGAGATTGGCGGTTTTGCCGGAGTTGAGGTGCGGCATGAGTTTCTCCAGAAGCGCCACTTCTGCGATTGCTTCCTTGTCGCCGGATTTTGCCTTCTTTTGCGTCTTGTCGATGCGTTTGGTTACGGCTTCTAGATCGGCAAGCACGAGCTCGGTCGTGATGACCTCGATATCCCGTACCGGATCGATCGCGCCCATCGTGTGGACGATGTCGCTGTCCTCGAAGCAACGCACGACTTGGACGATGGCGTCGACTTCACGGATGTTGGCGAGAAATTGGTTGCCTAGGCCTTCGCCTTTGCTGGCGCCGGCAACGAGCCCAGCGATATCGACAAATTCGATAGCGGCGGGAACGACGACGTTGGTCTTGGCGATGGCTTTAAGAACGTAGGCGCGTTCGTCGGGCACGATCACGACGCCGACATTCGGGTCGATCGTGCAGAACGGATAATTCGCAGCCTCCGCCTTGCGGGAACGGGTGAGCGCGTTGAAGAGAGTGGATTTGCCAACGTTGGGCAGGCCGACGATGCCAGCTTTGAGCATAAGGTTGAGACGTTCTCGTGCCGGGGGATGGCGGTCAAGAAACTCTTTGGCATCGTTTCAGGCTCTTCTCCTACATATAGAGAACGCTTTTGATGAGTTTTAGTGAAAATTCATCAAAAGCGCACGCTTGACATCTTCTTGTGCGGTCGGTGCACTCACCAACTTTTCCAAAAGTAATCGATTCAGAAAACTGTTCTCATGGCTCTCAAAATCCGTCTTTCCCGCATCGGCGCAGTGCACAAGCCCATCTACCACGTTGTGGTGGCCGAAGCTCGTTCACGTCGCGACGGCTCTCCTGCTGAAAATCTCGGCACGTACACGCCGCAGTCGAAAACACTGCCGCTCATCCTCCGAATCGACCGCGTCGATTACTGGTTGAGCAAGGGCGCAAAGCCTTCCGACACCGTCAACGCCCTCATCAAGAAGGCGCGCAAAGCAGCTACCGCTGCTGCGCCCGCCGCCTAAAGTTTCTTAACCACAGAGACGCCGGGGACGTAAAGTCCTCGGTGACAGATTCAAACCTCGGCAAACTGCGCCGGGGTTTTTGTTTTCTCAGCTTCTC
>JAYTWC010000262.1:0-2025 GCA_043743635.1 Verrucomicrobiota bacterium
GACGGACGGCGCCGCTCCGAAGTCCTCGTCGAGACGCAGGTCGATGGTTCCCTGAACGGTGCGCGAAGTGGTGTTGGCGAACGAAACGGTGACAGCGGCCGTGTTGCCGGTGCCGAAATAGATTTGTTTGTCGACGGCTACGGCGACCTCGACTTCGCCGGAGGCGGTGAAGGCCGCCGTGCCGACAGCAGTCGATGGATCTTCGTAGACCTGAAAATCGTCGATCCAAAGATCGTTGGGGGTTGCTGATTGGTTGTTGTTCAGGCCGATCCACACCGCGTGGCCTGGATCTTCGACCGAAGGGTCTGCATTTGTTGTGAACGCGAAGGAGCAATGCTGCCAGGTTTGTCCCACGGTGAAGGTTGTTCCTTTTGCCGGTCCCAGATAACTATTTCCGACTAGCACGGGTGTTGCGTCAAGGTTACCCGCCTGTGATTTCATCCAGACCGACACGGAATAGCGGGTGCCCGGTTTGAGGGTGAGGTAGCGTGCGAATAGCTCGCTGTTTTCTCCGTGCTGGTTGGGAACGCGTAGAGCTCGCGTGCCGGAATGCACATTGGCCGGGGTGGTGTCGACGATCAGGTCCTCGTAGGCCAGCGTCGGATTTCGGGTAAGGTTCTGGTAGCGCACGATCTCGAAACCGGCGGTGCCGAGCTCGAAGCCGCCATTGAAGACGAGGTTGCGCGCAGCGCTGGCGGTGAGCGCAAGGGCACACGAGGCTAGGCCGAGAAGAAGATAACGAGAGGATTTCATGAGCTCGGAGGACCTTCCGCCATCGCCCATTGGCAAGGGGCGATGGGTTTTTCAGAGTGGATGTAACTAGAATCCGTTGCCCAGACTTCAATAGAACTCTGATTTAATGTTTAATTTTACTGATTTAATTACATATCATAAATAGAAAGCAATGCCGTCAGACTGCACTCATGTTATAATATAAATTAGAATGTTAAAACACATAGATTGATGGTCATAGTATAACGCCGAATATGAATCCCTTGGTTATTGCCGGTAGTTTGTGTTTTTTTGCCGCATTGCTGCTGCCCGCTTACGACAGTCATGGTTTTTTCAAGATTGGCGGCCGGGGCTGGAAGATGCTTTCACTCAGCATGGTCTTACTGGCGTTGGGCTTCGTTGCACTCTTCAAACAATCCAACGAAAAGGTGTTTTTCTATTTTATACCAGGGTTGCTGAATATCTTTGTCGTATCGCAATTGGTTCTGGGCCTGGCTTCGGTTCATGGGGCCGGCATAAGGCTGTTGGGGCTGCTCGGTCTGGCCGGTTGGTGTGCCTTTTTTGGCCTCATCCTTCTGAGAATGAGGGGCGACCTGAAAATTGGCTCCTATCTCTGGTTTTCCGCCTGCTTTCTACTTTCGATCAATGGCATTTATTCCGCCTGAACGGACTCACGTAAAACTAGCAGGAATCGCTAAATTATTCCAGGTGGATGATGCCGCGTTTGATCGCTTTGAGCACGGCCTGAGTCCGGTCAGCGACATCGAGTTTTGCGAAAATATGGCCGACATGAATCTTGATCGTTGATTCGGTGATATCGAGTGCGGTGCCGATTTCCTTGTTGCTCAGACCTCTTCCCAACAGCGTGAGGACCTCTATTTCACGGTTCGAAAGCTGCGATGCCAGTCTGCCCGTTAGTCTACGTCCAACTTCTGGTGGGATAAATTCTTCTCCCTCGTTGATGCGGCGAATTGCCTCCATGAGGATGTTGACCGAGGTGTCTTTCGGGAGAAACCCGCGTGCGCCCGCCTGAATAGCCGCAGTGATTTGGTCGCCGGCGTCATAATTACTGACAACTAAAATGCGGGCTCCACTGAATTCACGCCGCATCAAGGTGATGGTCTCGATACCGTTTTGTTTCGGCATTCGCAGATCGAGAATGACCACATCGGGTTGATGCAACCGATACATCTCCATCGCTTCGACTCCGTCTTGAGCCTGCGCCACGACCTGCATGTCGGGTTGGTTATCGACCGCGAAAGACATCCCCATGCGAACGATGATATGGTCATC
>JAYTWC010000263.1:0-3581 GCA_043743635.1 Verrucomicrobiota bacterium
GCGCGAGAGAGCGCGTTCAGCGCCAGATCATACTGCCCTCTCTGCATTGCTTTGTAGGCGTTACTAAGCGCTCCTTTTTGCGCCATCGAGGCGCAGCCAGTAAGCGCAAGCAAAACTGTAAGTAATAGATATCGTATCGTTTTCATATTTGTCTTTATCGAATGTTCAGGGATGAGGGGCGCCGGGCACCTGGCTCGGATTGGAAGAAGGAGACTCTCCCGGCGTTCCCTCTGGCCGCTTGTTGGGCCTTTTTTCTGGTTCGTCCATAAACGAGATCTGACGCAGCAACAATTTTCCAAGTAAGGTGATCTGATGGCCACTGACTTTCATTCCGCCTGTGAATGTATCAAAGACGGGCTGCTTCGTGCGGATGTCTGTCTGATAACGAGATTCGAGGAGTCCCAGCTCAACCATGTGCTGCATGTAACTCTCCTTCAAAGCGTGCTTATCAAGGGTGGCCTGATCGCACCCGATGTACGCAGGATGAATCTCGAATACTTCTTTATGCTTGGCGCGATAGTTCTGGTCGCCGCCTATCGTCGGAACCAGGAAGAACCGGAGCCATAGGACCTCGATATCATTCAACTCCCCCAGAACGCGGAGAAGATGCTTGGACTCAATAAACGATATATCTTCAGCACATAGCCCGTTCGATAGGAGCGAGGCGATATAGTCTCGACGCTCATCCGAAACGGAGCGTGCCGCCTGCCTAATGCCCTCTTCCATTAGGTCCGTGAAATTCTCGTCGGTAAGCCTGGATCTTACAAATGCCTGATCGAACGATACCAATTTATCCTCAAGTTCTGAGGCGAACTTAGCGAGCCGATCAATGCGCTGATTCGGAATAATAGAGCCGGCTATTTCAGCCAAAAGTGACCCAGCAAATGGGACAGCCCCAAGAATAGACTTCGCAGCAGACGTTACGTAGTCTGCCTGACTATTCCGAATAGGCGTCAACTGATTCTCGCTCATAGCATCGTATGTTTTTGCCGAACAGTATTATTTGTACCAACTCAGTTGAGCTTTCTACGGCTGGGTTTCGTCGCTCGGAAGTTCAATGGGGGTTTAGGTTTAGCTGTTGTTTTGGTTGTTTTGTGGTGGGGGTGGAAAACAGGAATGCACAAAGAAAGTGCGACACGTGCGGGGTGGATGAAAAGCCTCCTGAATGCGGGTTGGTTGTAACTTGCTGCTTGGGGAAAGCAAGGCTGGTGTGTCACGCAGGGTGTCATGGATTGGTTAGGCATGAGGGGAGGGAGCTGTGCGGTTGGCACCGGTTCGGAATTTTTCGGAATGGCATGCCGGGCGGTCCATTAATTCTAAATTCCGCAGTTGAAATGGAACTACGAAGAAACAAAGAAGCGAAGCTCAAGCCATTAGGTGTAGGAACTGTTTTAGAAATCCTTCACCTCGCAGGTGAAACGATCGAAATCCATAACTTTGCCTGCATCCTTGGTTTCTTCGATTCTTCGTAGTTCAAATGCGGTTTCTAGGTCTATTGGCCTCAGGGGGCGCGTGGTGCTTGGCACGGTGTTGACCCCGGTATTGGGTCAACTGCCTGCTTCGAGTCGGGCTTGTACGGCGCGGATGCCACGAGTGATGGGGAGTTTTTCGCCGCCGCTCAGCATCATCACGTGGCCGCCGCCATCCTGGCGAATTTCACGAACCCGGCTTAGGTGAACGATGTTGGTTCGGCTAATGCGGAGGAACTGTCCCCGGGGCAGTCGGATTTCCAGGTCACTCAAGGTTTCTCTTAGGACGTGGTTGTCGCGGCCGACGTGAAGCACGACGTAGTTGTTAGCGCTTTCGATCCAATCGATGTCGCTGGCGGAAACGACGATCATGCGTTCGCCGATCCGCACGATGAGGCGTTGAAGACTTGGGCTGGTGGGAGATGGTTCGGTGGCAAGCAGTGCTCGCGCGCGGTTCAGCGCTTGATGGAGCCGGGCTGGCGGGCAAGGTTTCAATAGATAATCGGCCGCTTGCAAATCGAAGGCTCGCAGGGCGTGTTCCTCGTGGGCGGTGACGAAGATGATCACAGGGCGAATATTTCCTGGTGCGATGGTTCGGGCGACGGCGAGTCCGTCGAGGCCCGGCATTTGGACGTCGAGCATGGCGACGTCAGGTGTGAGCGAACGAATGGCGGCCTCGGCTTCGGTGCCATTGGTGCATTCGGCGACGACCTCGACCCCGGTTTCGCGGGCCAGCATGCTTTGCAGTCGTTGTCTGGCGAGTGGTTCGTCATCGGCGATCAGGACGCGGAGGGACGGATTGGCGGCGGGCATGGACGTCATCAGACCGCAAAATCGTAATGGTCTCAAAACAACTGGGACGAAGGTGCGGGAAAGCGGGATGGGGAATGTCTCATCTGGAACTCAGGAACGCTGGAACGGAAGAAATCCTGTTTTGAATGTGGAAAGCGGGAAAATCAGGAAGCGGAAGAGGTAGTCGACTTTAGAAGGAAACGCAGAAGCTCCCATAAAGATTTGGTTCTGTTGGAAACACTGAGAAGCGCGCCAGGAGTCATTTGATCTAAACCCGGCTGGTATTTCGCAGAGTTCCAGTGTTCCAGATTTTAAAAACTGCCGGTTTATTCCCTTTGGGTCGAATACCCCGGCAGCTTGCTCCGGGGATCTTTACTTTGCCGAGCTGAGCTTGTTCTGGAGTTCGCGGAGGCCGCGGGTGAGGGTGAACTTGGCACCGCTTTGGAGGAAGACGACGAACTCGCCGGCGCTCAGGGTTTGGATCTCGCGGATGGCTGCGAGCCGGACGATACACGAGCGGTTGATGCGGAAGAACTGGTTTGGGTCGAGTTCGGTTTCGAGCGTGGAAAGCGTGCGGCGAAGGATGTGGTTTCCCTCGCGAGTGTGGAGGACGACGTAGTTGGCGGCGGCTTCGGCGGATTCGATGTCGCTCGAACGAACGACGACGTAGTGTTCGTTGTTGCGCACGAGAAAACGCTCCACGGGTTGGTTAGAAACAATTTTGTCCTCGATCAACGCGTTGACGCGTGAATCACGATTAGGGGTCGAATCAACGGCGGCGATTTGTTGGCGGGCGCGGGCGAGGGCGCTGGCGAAACGTTCGCGGGCGTAGGGTTTAAGCAGGTAGTCGAGCGCGTGAAGTTCGAAGGCGGCGACGGCGTGTTCGGCGTAGGCGGTGGTGAAAATGGTGCAGGGCAGCCATTCGTCGCGCACGGTGCGGAGCACGGCGAGGCCGTTAGGTGCGGGCATTTGTACGTCAAGAAAAAGGAGGCTGGGGCGGAGTTCGCAGATGGCGCGGATGGCGTCTTCGCCGTTGGCAGCTTCGCCGATGATTTCGATGTCGGTCTCATCCGCGAGCAGGCGGCGGATGCGGGCGCGGGCCGGAGATTCGTCGTCGACGATGAGGGTGCGGATTTTCACGCGGAGATGCGGCGGAGCGGGATTTTGATGCGGACGAGCACACCGCCTTCGGCCGCGCGTTCCAATGAGAAAACATGGCGGTCGGGATAAAGGGTTTTAAGGCGGTCGCGGGTGTTGGTCAGGCCGACGCCTTCGACGAAATCCAGCGGTTGACCAGCATCGTCGGGTGCGCCGTCCGTG
>JAYTWC010000264.1:0-2793 GCA_043743635.1 Verrucomicrobiota bacterium
CCATTGATCACGCGCTGACCACGACGCCAAATCGTAAGCGTTACCTTCGCGCCATCGCCCATCAGCTCCTTAAACCGGTCCGCCATGGAATAAGTGATGTCGCGCCGATTGCGAAAACGGTCGCGAGGATCACTGAAACTGATCGCCGGGTACTTGTTGATCTGAAAACTTGCCGAACCAAGAAACGTCAGGTTTTCTTCAACCTGTCCGCGCAAACCAGCGATCACCGTCATCACTCCGATCACGGAGAACACACCCACGGAAATACCCAGAATCGTAAGACTTGAACGAAGCTTGTTCGCATTGAGTGCCGCCCAGGCAAGACGAATGATTTCGATGAACAACATGGTCGTTTATTCGTAACGTAACGCTACCACCGGATCGAGTTTGCTCGCCTGCAAAGCGGGGATGAATCCGCTGAGCACACCGGTCATCACCGACAAGAATAATCCCGTAAGCACCAATGGTAGGGAAAACACCAAAGGGAACGTCTCTGAAATCTGACCGACCAGCGAAGCAAGCCCCCAAGCCGTCAACAACCCCGTCACGCCACCGATCAGGCAGATGCTCACGGCCTCAATTAGAAACTGAAACAGAATCGTCCGTCGCCGCGCGCCGAGTGCCTTGCGCGTTCCGATTTCCTTCGTGCGCTCTTTCACGCTCACGTAGGTAATATTCATGATACCAATCGCACCAACAAACAGCGCCAAACCGGTAATAAACAGACCCGCAATCGCGATGCCCTTCTTGATCGGATCCAGTTGCTCGCGCACCACCTGCTGACTGTTGATTTCAAAATCATCCCGCTTCTCCGGCCCAAGCTGGCGAACACGACGCATAAGGCCGCGCAACTCTTCCTTCGCCTCTTCCATGCGCGTGACATCCACCTGCACTCGAATGCTTGGATCAGCCCAGTTGATCGGAAAATAACGACGGAAAGTACTGATCGGCATGATCGCATTTGAATCCAGACTGAACAATCCAAGAAAACTCCCCTGCCGCGCCGCCACCCCGATCACCGTGAATTGCTGGTTGCCAATCCTCACCGTTTTTCCCTCTGGCGATTCATTCGGGAAAAGAGCATTGGCCACGTCAACGCCCACAATCAGCACATTACGGGCATTGTGCGCCTCGATTTCCGAAAAGAAACGGCCCTCTTTCATGTCGGCACGCATGATGCGCGGATAATCCGCGCCATAACCGTTGATATGAATATTAATCACCCGGTATTCACCCCGAACAATCGTGGCCGACCAGTCAGCGGCAGGAACCGCCAGCTTAAGCGGACACTCCGGATGCGCCTCAACCCACTCATTGATACGTTCCGCAAAAACAGGTTTAATTGGCGGGCGGTTACGATAATTCCACCAGTCATTTTCCACATCGCGCCACGGCCATTTTGTGACGTAAAGCACGTCATCACCCATTCCCGCGAGGCTGTTTTCAACACCAGCATCTATCCCTAATATTGCTGTACCCATCAGCGTGACCGCGATAATGCCGATGATCACACCGAGCGCAGTCAGGATCGAACGCATCTTGTTCGCCCGGATTTGCGCCCAGGCGATGCGAAAAGATTCAAACAACTCGTAGAAAAAGCGACGCATAGCGCGAATCACATCCTCTGATCCGATTCGATCAAACCGTCGCGCAAACGCACGACGCGGCGGGCATGACGGGCAATATCTTCCTCGTGTGTGACGACGATGATCGTGTTCCCCTGTTCATAAAGTTGCTCGAAGAGCGCCATGATTTCCTCGCCCGTTTTCGAATCGAGATTACCTGTCGGCTCGTCAGCGAGAATGATCGAGGGATTATTTACCAAAGCGCGGGCAATCGCCACACGCTGACGCTGGCCACCGGAAAGTTCGTTGGGTTTGTGAAACATGCGCTCGCCCAGTCCCACATTAGTCAGCGCTTGCTGAGCCTGCTGGAGTCGCTCGGCTTTGCGCAAGCCAGCATAAATCAGCGGCAGCTCGACATTGTGCAGCGCGTTGGAGCGTGGCAAAAGGTTAAACGTCTGAAAAACGAAGCCGATTTCCTTGTTACGGATTTCGGCTAGTTCGTCATCAACCATGTGCGCGACATTCTTCCGATTGAATTCGTAGCGACCGGCCGTCGGCGTATCGAGACAGCCGAGCATATTCATGAGCGTCGACTTGCCGCTGCCCGACGGACCCATGATGGCGAGGTACTCGTTGCGATGGATCTTCAGACTCACGCCATTGAGCGCGCGGATGATTTCCGAGCCCATCTTGTAGAACTTGGTGACGCCCTCAATCTCGATCACAAGCGCACCTGCAGGGCGGGTGCTCCGCGAGGTGGCTTCACGAACAGGTGGCGCAGGAGGAATCATGGCAAAAGTAGATAAGTTTTCTGTTTTCCGAGGCGACGACGTGTATATACGGAACCGGCCGTTAGAGCCTATTTCTTATCTTCCTTCGCATCCTTACTATCTTTCGCGTCCTTCTTTGGTGCGTCGACTTTCACCTTCATGTCGCTCTTCAGCGTCTTGGTGATGGCGGTGAAACTCCCGCTGACAACTTCGTCGCCTTCCTTCAAGCCGGACTTAATTTCCATGTGCGTCGTATCGGCAATACCCGTCTCAACCGAAACCATTTTCACGACGTCACCGCTGCGCACAAAAACCACACGGTTCAGTTTTTCCCTATCGGCGCGCTCGGCCTGTTTCTGCAACTTCTCATTCACAGCGGCAGCAGCGTTGTCGCCCTTCATTTCATCGGCTTTCTTGGTGCGGTCGGCTGCAAGATCATCGATGGACTTGTTGCCCTC
>JAYTWC010000265.1:0-11735 GCA_043743635.1 Verrucomicrobiota bacterium
CGAATAAAGGCGTACAAGGTGAACAAATAACACAGCCCAACCAACGATTCAGCCCGTTGAATGACATACGTGACCGACTCGGTCTGCATCGGATGCAGCGCCCAGATCGCGGCCGCCAGACAAGCAACCGGCGTGGCCTTTTCGCCAAATTTATTGGCCAAAACAGGCAGCTTCAACGTGCGCCGCACGACGCCGAAGAGACACAACGCCGCTGCAAAATGGATCAAAAGGTTGCCAACATGATAACCCGAGACATCGACTCCTCCTAAACAATAATTGATTGCCAGCGTGAAATTGAGAAATGGCCGTCCACTCACCGTGATTCCGCTGTGAGCCGGAGGAAAAAACGCCGTCGCGAAACTGCGGATGGACATGTTCTTCGTGATCGAATCGAAGTCATCGAGTAGGAAGGGAACGCGAAACGTGTTGTGATACGCCGCCAAGAGCACGCCAGCCAACAACACCCCGCCAAACATGACGACCCAACGGCGATCCCAAAAAGCAATCGCGGGGCGAATTACATCTTGGGGCTTCTCCGTGCGAGGCAGTGGCATTTCGGCACAAAAACAATTGGCCTCGCCCAAGTCGAGAAAAGCGGCGCCTTTGCAAATTTTACCTCACAGCGTGTACTAAACCGTAAATCGCCCTTGCCACGCGGACACGTATCTTCGAAGTTAACCACCTTCGTTTTTTCGCGCAGCCGCCTCCGGCTGGTGGCTGCATTAAATCTTCGCCCCCATGAAATCCACGACCTTGCTACTAATCGCCTCTTTGTGGGCTGCGGCCTCCCTCAGTGCCGCTGAAAAACTCACGATCACCGTCACCCACGAACTCGCCATCGCCCGACCCTCGGAAACGATCGTCATTCCGTGGAGCGAGGTGAACAACGCCCTGCCCCACGCGCTTCTGCAACGCATCGTCGTCAAGGACGCCGCAGGGAACAGCCTCCCCTATCAAGTCACCAACATCGCTCCGCAGGCCAAAGACCCCGAGGTCAAGGGCATCGCTTACGGCGAGCTCATTTTCCAACATGATTTTGCCGCTGGCGAGAAGTTGGCCACGTTTACCGTGGAGAAGACCGACACCGTCTCCCCCGTTTTCCCGACCAAGGCTTTTGCCCGTTACGTGCCCGAACGACTCGACGATTTCGCCTGGGAAAACGACAAAATCGGCCATCGCACCTACGGTCCTGCGCTTGGCGCCCCGGCCCCCGAAGGCGTAAAGAAGGAAGTGCTCGTCACCAGCGGCCTCGATATCTGGTGTAAACGCGTGAGCTACCCGATCGTCGACCGTTGGTACAACAAAGGCCACGACCACTACCACCACGACGAAGGCGAAGGCATGGACATGTACAACGTCGGCAAATCCTGCGGCTGTGGCGGCACCGGCATTTTTGAAAACGGCACGCTGTATTCGGGCCGCAACTACAAAAGCTGGAAAATTCTTGCCAACGGCCCCATCCGCGCCGTCTTCGAACTTACCTACGACGCATGGGATGCCAACGGCGTGCAAGTCTCCGAAGTGAAGCGTTTCACCGTCGACGCCGGCCACAATCTCGACCGCCTCGACAGCACGTTCACCTTCGCAGGGCCGACCGCGCTCACCGTTGCCATCGGTCTGAATAAAAACAGCGCCGACAAAAACCAGGAGCCCAAAACCGAGGTCATCCAGAACGAACCAAATGCCATCCTCGGCCAGTGGATCACGCAAAAAGCCAACGAATCGCTCGGCACCGCAATCATTCTACCGCCGGGAAAGCTCGCTGGTTTCATTGATCAAACCGACGCCAAGGACGCCGCTAACCTTCTCGCCCTCACCAAAACCGCCACCGGCATGCCTGTCACCTACTACGTCGGGGCCGGTTGGAGTCGCGCTGGTGAATTCAAGACCAAGGCTGATTGGGAAAATTATCTCCAAGCCTTCGCTGCACGCGTAGCTTCTCCCGTAAAAATTTCCTGCGCAGCAGCCAAGTAACGGGGTTCGCTCTCGCCGATTTTGCCCTGCATAAAGGCAAAATATGAGCGGCCTGCGGACTTGCTCTCAACCTTTCCAACTCAACACTAACCGACTCCCTAATCCGCGATGAAAATCCATTACTTCCCCAGTCCGAAAGACTCCAACGTCCTCAGCACAGAACAGCTGCGCGAGAATTTCCTCATCGGTGGCCTCTTTCAGGGCGGCCAGATCAACGCCCATTACACCGACCTCGACCGCATGATTATCGGTGGCGTGCTCCCCTCGAGCGCCCCCATCGTACTGCCCAGCTACAAGGCCACTGGCACAAGCTTCTTCCTCGAACGCCGCGAAATGGGCATTCTCAACCTCGCTGCCCCTGGCGTCGTCACGGTAGCCGGTAAACGCTACGAGCTCGGCACGCTCGACTGCCTCTACCTCGGCTTGGGCGAAAAAGATATTTCCTTCGAAAACGGCTCAAGTGGTCAAGCCGCGTTCTACTTCGTCAGCACGCCCGCTCACGCCAAATACCCAACCACGGTCATGCGTCGCGCCGATGTGAAATCCGATCCGATCGGCGATGTTACGAAAGCGAACCGTCGCTGCATCAACAAATATATCCACATCGACGGCATCAAGAGCTGCCAACTCGTGCTCGGATTCACCGAATTTGAACCCGGCAGCGTTTGGAACACGATGCCCCCGCA
Source organism: Verrucomicrobiota bacterium (assembly GCA_043743635.1). Classification (GTDB taxonomy): domain Bacteria; phylum Verrucomicrobiota; class Verrucomicrobiia; order Opitutales; family Opitutaceae; genus JADKHC01. The sequence goes on from JAYTWC010000265.1 coordinate 2,661, forward strand.
CACCCACAGCCGCCGAACCGAAGTCTATCTCTATTTCGACGTAGCCGACCAGATGGTGGTGCATCTCATGGGTGAACCACAGGCCACCCGCCACCTGATCGTGCGCGATCGCGAAGCCGTCCTCTCGCCTTCTTGGTCCATCCACGCCGGCGTCGGCACCGCCAGTTATCGTTTCGTCTGGGCCATGGGCGGCGACAACCAGGTCTTCTCCGACATGGATCCAGCGCCAATCGCCACCTTGCTCTGAGCCAACCGCACTGTATCCACACTATACCTACATTAATACCACCATGAGTTCCATTCTCGACCAATTCAAACTCGACGGCAAAGTCGCCGTCGTCACCGGAGCAGCCCGCGGCCTCGGCCAGGGCATGGCCCTCGCCCTCGCCGAAGCCGGCGCTGACATCGTCGCCATCGACATCCTTCCCGCGGACGACACCGTTAAACAGGTCCAAGCCCTCGGCCGCAAAGCCGTTGCCATCGTTGGCAACCTCGGCGACCGCGCTGCGATCCCTGGTGTCATCACCGACGCGAAAAAGCATTTCGCTAGCCTCGACATTCTCGTCAACTGCGCCGGCATCATCCGCCGCGCTGACTTCGTCGATTTCACCGAAAAAGACTGGGACGACGTCATGGGCATCAACATTGATGCCGTGTTCATGCTCAGCCAATGCTTCGTGCGCGACGTCATCGCTCGCGGTGCCAAGGCCAAGATCATCAACATCGCCTCGATGCTCTCCTTCCAGGGCGGCGTCCGCGTGCCTTCCTACACCTGTTCGAAGAGCGCCGTGGCCGGTCTCACCCGCCTCATGGCCAACGAACTTGCGTCAAAAGGCATCAACACGAACGCCATCGCCCCCGGTTACATGGCGACCGACAACACAGCCCCGCTGCGCGCCGATGCCAATCGCGCCAACGCCATCCTCGAGCGCATCCCGGCCGGCCGCTGGGGCACGCCCGATGATCTCAAGGGCGCCGTGGTATTCCTGGCCTCCGCCGCATCCGACTACATCAACGGTTACGTTGTCGCTGTCGATGGTGGCTGGCTCGCCCGCTAAGCGAACGCGTCATCGGTTTTTAAATACAAGCCCGGGCAATTCGCCCGGGCTTTTTCATGTCCGCAGGAATATTCGGTTTAAACAAACCGAACCACACAAAACCGGTTTAACCAATCAAATTGCGCAACGCCGCGAGATACTTCTCCTGAGTGATGCGGATGACCTCGGCGGGCAAAGACGGTGCCGGCGGCTTCTGGTCCCACTTGATCGCGAGCAGGTGATCGCGCACGAACTGCTTGTCATAGCTCGGAGGCGATTGATCGATCGCATAACGATCCTTCGGCCAGTAACGCGAGGAATCAGGCGTGAGAATCTCGTCGATCAGGACGAGCTTGCCCTCGGCATCGGTGCCAAATTCGAACTTTGTATCCGCCAGAATCATACCAGCCTTGGCCGTGCGCTCGTGACCGAGCTTGTAAAGGCTCAGACTAACGGAGCGGACATGACGGTACATATCCTCACCGAGCAATGCCTCGCCCTGCGCGTCGTTGATCGGCTCGTCGTGCTGCCCCTTCGGCGCCTTGGTTGTTGGCGTAAAGATCGGTTCGGCAATGCGCTCGGCCTGCCGCATTCCGGCCGGAAGCGGGATACCACAGACTTCGCCGGTTTTCTGATAGGAGGACCAGCCGCTGCCGACGAGATAACCGCGCACGACGCACTCGATAGGGAGTGGTTTTAGTTTGCGCACAACCATGCTACGCAGGCGCAGTTCACGCGGGAGCTGGTATTTGCGCGACATCAAGCTGGCTTGATCAGGCAGAAGATGGTTCGAAATTATTTTCGTGGTTTGGGCGAACCACCAATTACTCAGCTGGGTGAGGATAATGCCCTTACCGGGAATTCCATCCGGCATGATAACATCGAAAGCCGAGAGACGATCGGTGGCGACGATCAGGAGCGCATCGCCAAGATCAAAGATTTCGCGAACCTTGCCGGAGGCGATTTTGGGATAAGGCAGGTTATCGACAGTGGTGACGGCTTGGGTGGAAATTTCGGCAGCAATGTCGGCGTAAGTCATGGGAGGTATTTTCTTTCGCTGCAAAGTGATGGGGGAGCGAGGCATTTCTGCAAATTGAGGCAGAGAAAAACGTCTGAAAAAAAACCTTGCGCGATTTGAGGCCAGACCTAGCGTCGCCCCTCTTCTGCGGCTAGTCCCCATCGTCTAGCCTGGTTAGGACACCACCCTTTCACGGTGAGAACCGGGGTTCGAATCCCCGTGGGGACGCCAGCGAATAAGGCCCGCTAAGTCAACGACTTGCGGGTCTTGTTGTTTACAGATTACTCCAGTGGCAATCCCAGTGGCAACTTTTGGATTTATTAGCCAAGGCCCCTTATGCTATCCTCAGAATAAAGAGGGAGACGGACGCACGAGGATCACTTATCTCAGATTGGGCTAAACTTCTGCGAAGGAATGCCGATTATTGCAGTATTCCCTCGGGCATTTGCCCCAACATTTTTTTGCTGTCCTCAGGACGGCCACCATATTTTGACGCGGTCTTCCACGTCCCACGATTTCACGGCGCTTAGCGCCACCTAGGAGAGACAGCAGCTCAGCTGCCGTCACTGCCCCGGACTAATTCAATTAAAATTCTTGGCGTGCCTGGTCTTCACACGGCCGCACGCCAAAACCTCCGATCTGGCCTGGTGGTCAAGTCATGCGCACTGCGTTGGGCAAGCAGCACGCCACGGATTACGCCCAAGTTAGAGGAATTTTCAGCAATGGCTTCCGTTAGAAAAAAAGACAGATCTCCTTATTATACCGCCTGTTTCAAAGATGAACAAGGCGTTCCCCAGTTCCGTTCAACCAAAACCACCAACAAGAAAGACGCCTTGCGAATTGCGGACGAGTGGGAGGACGCGTGGCGAAAAAAAGTCACCACCCACCAGGCCAAAGAGGTTTTAAACAACATTTTGGAACGTATTGGCTCTGGACCTATCCGCTCCATGACTCTCAACCAGTTGTTTGACGCTTGGCTGAGTGAAAAACATCTGGAGGTCGCGGTCGGCACTTACGACCAATACCTCGGTGTCGTGAAAAGCGCCCGCCAGCACTTGGGCAGCGCAGCGGAGAAAGATGTTACTGACGTGACCCGTGGCGACTTGATCGCGGCACGCGATTCCCTTTCCAAAGCGACAAGCGAATCCGCAGCCAACAAGCTCGTCGATCACCTGCGAATGGCATTCAAGTATGCAGTCGACAATGAGTTCCTCGATCGTTCCCCGGCGGTAAAGTTGAATCATGTAGTCATTCCCGATGGGTCGAAGAACGACCGTCGCGGCTTAATGCTGACCGAGGTTCGCAGGATTCTCCCGCTTGCCTCCATCCTTTGGCACGGACTCATCATGGTTGGCCTGTATACAGGCCAACGCTTGGGCGACGTCGTTCGCCTGACTTGGGGGAAGTTGGAAAAGTGTGCCGATGGCGAGGGCGACAGTTATATGATCATTGCGGTGAGGTAACCCTCTAACCACCAGGTCCTCCACCATGGAACTTGAAGCACCTCATGCTGCCCCTTCATTCCAAGTGATTTTGCTAAACTGAGTATGGCGTATATGGCCTTACTCGAATCGACGTCCAGGCAACTGAGTCGCACCTCCAAGCGTTCAAGAATATCCGTAACGGGCCCCGTGATACCTATCCACTCACCAGGGACTTCGTTCTGCCATGAGTCTTGAGCAAAGATTCGCTGAAAATAGTCACCCGGTAGGAACGCCGGATCTGCAAGCAATGCGAGCGGATACGACTAAATTGATGCCAAACAGTCGCTGTGCTTCGTGATTGTCTACCAGTTTTTCGTCAGTCGTATATGCAACGGCGAGGCCGTTTGGTAACTGAAATTTCAATAACGCCGACGCTATTATCTGCGATTCGCTTTCAACCGTCGTTGCTTCGAACGCAGATTGCGCAGCGAGCGAGGTCTCGATCGCTGCGGCACCGACGTCGCTTATGATGAGTGCATTTGCACTTTCCGGCTTTGACAGGAGGCCTGACAAAGCAGAGAGCGAAAAGGGGCAAAAGAATGTCCGGAATTGGTCCTCGTTAACTGATAGGCTCCGCTGGCCTCTAGAGCAAATGTCACTTTGGGAGAACCTCGGTGGCGTCGTCTGGTTGCCTTTTATTGCGATTGAAAGCCTCATCAAAACCGCGAGATTTCTCTATCCGTTTACCTGCCTTCAACTCGCTTTCGGTTCCTCCTTATGAAAACACTCGGTATCGGCATGGCTGGCGCCCGCTACGGCGCCCATATGCATCTTGCAAATTACGCCGCCCTACCCGTCGGCCTCGTCGAAGTACGCGGCGTCTGCTCGCGCACGATGGGAAGCGCGGCCGCTTTCGCTGCGGAGGCGAAAATCCCGTTTGCAACCCACGACTTCGATGCGTTGCTCGCCCGCGCCGACATCGACGTGATCGATATTTGTGTGCCACCGGCGCTCCATCACGCATTTGCGATCCGCGCGGCCGCAGCCGGCAAACATATCATCATGGAAAAACCGCTCACCGGCTATTTCGGCGAGCCTGGTGATACCGAACCCATTGGTCTCCACGTCCCGCGGTCCCGCATGCGCGTCGGCGCTCTGCGCAATGCTGAAGCCGTGCGTACGGCGGTGCGGAGCCATGGCGTGCGTTTTTGCTACGCGGAAAACTGGGTCTATGCACCGCCTATCGCCAAAATGCGTAAGCTCATTGCTGCGTCAAAAGGTTCGGTTCTAGAACTGAGAGCCGAGGAAAACCATTCGGGATCCAACTCGTTATTCTCACGTGACTGGAAAAACACGGGCGGCGGTGCGCTCTTGCGGATGGGCGTGCACTCCGTCGGCACCTGCCTGCATCTCAAACAATGGGAAGGTCAAGTCCGCAGGGGTAAACCGATTCGCCCACTCTCCGTCGTCGCCGACGTCGCCAACCTGATCCACAGCGAAGCCGCCCAGCATGCGCGCGAGGCCGGCGCGAACCAGTGGATAAGCGCCAATCCCATCGATGTGGAAAACTGGGCCAACCTCGTTATCGGTTTCGACGACGGCACGCGCGCCAGCATCGTCGTGAGCGACACCGGCCTTGGTGGCCTCAACACGCGCGTATCGGCTTTCATGACCGATGGCGTCATCAAAGCCAACATGACCGCCAATGACGCGATTGAGACGTACGCGCCCGACGCCAAGGTCTTCGCCCAGGAATATTTCACCGAAAAACTCGAAACCAAGGCCGGCTGGAACCGTCCAAGTTGCGATGAAGATTGGTTCCGTGGATTCGCCCAAGAGATCGCGGATTTTGTAGGCGCCATTCGCGAAGAGCGCGAACCTCGCTCTGGAATCGATCTGGCCGTCGAATGCGTGAACGTCATCTACGCCGCCTACGTTTCCGCCGAAGAGGGTCGCCGGGTGGACCTTTCGTAAATTGAAAAACCTGAGTCCCTCGGCTTGGATTGCAGCCTCGCGAGACCGACGTGCCGACTTCTTGGTTTGTCGAAGGCAAAGATTCCATAAGTTTCTGCCAGATTGGCCGATAATAGGCTTAACACCCTATCGCTAAGGCTGGATTGAGAACTTCGCGACTCCACATCTTGCAGGTCACTGACTCTGCGTCGGACGCAGCGTCGATTTCGCGCGTACTCGAAGCAACCTTTGACGAGGTCCTTTCCGAAACCATTGCCAACGCAGACCAACTGCAAGCCGCCCTGGCCAAAAATTCCTGCCATCTACTCTTTGCCCATCTGGGAGCCGAACTATTGAGTCCAGACAAAGTTTTGACTCTTCTGCGTCAAACCGCTTCCGACCTGCCGTGCATCGTCATCGGCAGCCAACTGGGAAAAGAAACCATCGGATTGATGAAAGCAGGTGCCTGCGATTTCATTCTCAAAGAAGATCTGTCGCAACTTGGCGCCAGCGCAGAAGCCGCCCTTCAACGACAACCAAAACAAACAAACAACGAAGTCCGCGTCTCTCCGAGCGATCATGAAATCCTTGATCGAAAACAAGCCGAGGCCGAGCGCGAAGCGACCATCCGGCTGCTCCGATTCTGCAATCAGCATGACGACACCCGCCAGCTCCTCCGAAAACTGACTCTGTTTTTCAAAGAGATTACCGATTGTGAAGCGATCGGCATCCGGCTGCGCGAAGGTGCCCATTTCCCCTACTATGAAACCCATGGATTCTCCCGTGACTTCGTGCACGCCGAAAGCCACTTGTGCGTCCTCAATGAGCGAGGCGAATTAGAACATGACGCGGCGGGCAATCCCATTCTGGCGTGCATGTGCGGCCACGTTCTCCGCAGCCAATTGGAGTTCACCAAACCCAACCTAACAAAAACCGGCAGCTTTTGGACCAACAGCTCCTCGCACTTCCTTGCCAGCACCCCCGGACTGGCCAAAGAGCCGCACCTTCGCGGGCGCTGCGTCCGCGACGAAGGCTACGAGTCAATGGCACTCATCCCGCTGCGCGGAAACAAAGGCATCATCGGGCTTCTACAGTTTAACGACCGGCAACCCGACCGTTTTAGCGCCGCGCGCATCGAGTTCTTTGAAAGTCTTGCCGAACATGTTGCTACCGCCCTGACCAGGCTCGATACGGAACGTGCACTCCGGTCAAGTGAAGAGCATCTTCGAGCCGTGCTTGAGACTTCAGAAGCGGGATACTTCTTTACCGATCCAACAGGCCATATCCAAAACGTGAATCCCGCGTGGCTACGTCTACACGGTTATGAACGGACCGACGAAGTCGTTGGCCAACATATTCGCATCACTAAAATTGATACGGAAATCGAAAAAGCATCCGAGCTCATAAACAAACTGCTGGCGGGTGAAAAACCACCAAACAGCGAATTTTCCCGCCGCCGAAAGGACGGCAGTATAGGCTACCACACCGTCTCGGCACACGTCGTCAGGGAGGAAGGCCGAACACTGGGGATCGAGGGGTTTCTCATCGACACCACCGGCCTGCACCAAGCCCAGGAAAAATACAAAATGCTCTTCGAGCAGATGCTCGACGGCTTCGCCTTGCACGAGATGATCTTTGACCATGCAGGAACTCCCGTGGACTACCGGTTCCTCGCGATGAACCCAGCGTTTGAAAGAATGACCGGGCTCAAGTCATGTGAGGTGATCGGGAAAACCGTCTTTAACGTATTGCCCGGAATCGAAAAGAAATGGGTCGAGATTTACGGCGAGGTGGTTCGCACCGGAAAACCCAAACGCTTCGATGATTTCTCTCGCACATTAAACAAGCATTTCGAAGTACTCACATTCTGCCCGCAAGCCGGCCAATTCGCCTGCCTTATTCAAGACATAACCAACCGCAAGCAGCTAGAAATGCAGTTACTCCAAGCACAGAAAATGGAGGCCATCGGACAACTCGCCGGCGGTGTCGCGCACGATTTCAGCAATATTCTCGCGGCCACGATGATGCACCTAAACCTGTTGCAACGGGTGCCCGAACTCACGCTCTCGATGAAAAATTCACTGAGGGAACTCGAAGCCGAGAACAAGCGCGCCATCGGTCTCACCCGGCAACTCCTCCTGTTCAGCCGACGTCAGGCCATGCAGATCAGCACCATCGATTTTAACGAACTACTCGCCAACCTTCTAAAGATGCTCAAGCGCCTGATCGGCGAACAGATCGAACTGACCTTTAATCGCAACGAGGACCCGCTCTGGATCGAAGCCGACGTCGGCATGATCGAACAAGTCGTCTTAAACCTCTGCGTCAACGCACGCGATGCCATGCCACACGAGGGCCGACTCATCATTGATGCATTTTCAACCACCCTGGACTCCACCAAGGCCTTCGGCGACTCTGAGTCCCGCTCTGGAGAATTCATCCGCCTTTCCGTCCGCGACACCGGCTGCGGCATGAACGAAACTACGCTAAAGCATATTTTCGAACCCTTCTTTACCACTAAAGAAGGGAGTAATGGCACCGGCCTGGGACTTGCCACGGTCTACAGCATCGTCAAACAACACCACGGCTGGGTCGATGTACTCAGCACCGTTGGCGCAGGAACCACCTTCCACATCTACTTGCCCACAGGAACAGAACCTGGAAAAACCACTAACAACGCCTTGGACGGGACGTCCTTTCAAGGAGGCACGGAAGGCATTCTCGTCGTCGAAGATGACGCCAACTTCCGCACCATGATGGTGATGACCCTGAAAGTGCTCGGATACCGGGTCTTTCAAGCCCAGAACGGAAACGACGCGCTCGCAGTTTGGGAGAAGCACTCCACCGAAATCGACGTCCTCTGCACCGACCAGGTTATGCCCGGCGGAATATCTGGACTGGAAGTCTGCATGCGACTCCGGAAAATAGATCCTGATTTGCACGCCATTATTTGCAGCGGCTATTCAGCCGATCACCTCGATCATTCGGTGCTCACTACCCATAACATCGACTTTCTCGCGAAACCATTTTCCTCAGAATCACTGGCCAAAGCGATCCGCAGCTGTATCGAGCACACCGACCGACTGGTTAAAAACCCTGTGACATAGACAGTGCCACTGCCCTACCCGAACGTGAACAACCGCACTAAAATCCTGCTCGTCGACGATCACGGCATCGTGCGCCAAGGCGTCAAAATGATCCTCGAAGCCGAGGCAGGGTTTACCGTAGTCGGTGAGGCTGCCAACGCCAACGAAGCCGTCGCAAAATCCAGCGAACTCCAGCCTGACGTCGTCGTCATGGATATTCACCTCGCCGACTCCGACGGGATCGAAGCCTCGAGCCGTATTCTCTCTGCCCAACCAAGCGCCAAGATTATTATCCTCTCCGCCGAAACCACCCCCGACGTCGTCAACCATGCCCTGCAGTCGGGAGTTTCTGGATACGTGATAAAAGAAGAAGCCGGCGATGAAGTGATCCGCGCTATCAAAACCGTTTTGACCGGTCGTTTTTATCTGTGCCCGTCGATCACCACCGCGCTCATCCGCGCTAACAATTTCTGCACACCGCCGCCACCTGCCCTCACCCTAACCGACCGCGAAAAAGAAGTTCTCTATTTCGTCGCCACCGGTTTGAGAAATAAAGA
>JAYTWC010000266.1:0-2811 GCA_043743635.1 Verrucomicrobiota bacterium
CCGAGCAGAAACAATTAATAGGTCTATCCCTGGAAAACAAAAAGCGCGGCAGCCAAAAAGGCCGCCGCGCTTCGAAAATAATATCGTTTATTTCTGCAATTACATCTTACGGAAAACGACGGAGGAATTCTGACCGCCGAAGCCAAGATTGTTGCTCATCACCGTGGTGAGTTTCGCTGGACGCGCGGTGTGTGGCACGTAGTCGAGATCACAATCAGGATCAGGCTCAACGAGGTTGATCGTCGGAGGCATGATCTGATTTTCCAGGGCCTTGATACAAACAATCGCCTCAACACCGCCAGCGGCACCAAGGAGATGGCCGGTCATCGACTTGGTCGAACTGACGGCGAGTTTGCGCGCGTGGTCTCCGAAGACTTTCTTGATCGCAGCGGTTTCAAATTTGTCGTTGTACGGCGTCGAGGTGCCGTGCGCGTTGATATAATCGATCGATTCCGGTGCGACACCGGAGCACTTGAGCGCGCTGCGCATCGAGAGTGCGAGGCCTTTGCCTTCCGGATCAGGCTGCGTGATATGAAACGCATCGCAGCTCGCACCATAACCAGCGATCTCGCAATAAATCTTCGCACCGCGTTTTTGCGCGTGTTCGAGCGATTCAAGAACAAGAATACCAGCGCCTTCACCCATGATGAAACCATCGCGGCCAAGATCGAAGGGGCGGCTGGCGTGTTTCGGGTCATCGTTGCGCGTGCTCATTGCCTTCATCGAGCAGAAGCTCGCGTAAGCAAAAGGCGTGACGGCGGCTTCAGCGCCACCAGCAACCATCACATCGGCATCACCACGGCGGATGACGTGCATCGCTTCACCGAGCGCGTGAGTGGCGGTCGCGCAAGCGGAAACGACACCGAAGTTCGGGCCACGGGCGCCGAGTTCAATCGCGACGAGACCACTGCAGATGTTACCGATCAGCGACGGAATCGTGAAGGGCGAAACTTTGCGCGGGCCTTTATCGAAAAGGTTCTTCAGCTGATTCTCGTAGGTGTACATGCCACCGATACCAGAACCAATGATTACACCTACGCGGTCGCCATCTTCCTTGGTCATGTCGAGGCCGCTGTCCTTGCAGGCCTGCTTGGCGGCGATGAAACCGAATTGGGTGTAGCGGTCGTTGCGACGCGCTTCCTTCGGATCCATGAAGGTTTCCGGTAGCCAGTCGCGCACTTCGGCGCCGATCTGACAGGCAAAATTCGTCGGATCAAAATGCGTGACGCGGTCGATGCCACATTGGCCGGCGACGATATTTTTCCAGAACGTGTCAACATCATGGCCGATCGAAGCGATAGCGCCAAGACCAGTCACGACGACACGTTGCGAGGGAGGGAGCGTGGAATCCATACGTTCTAAGAAGATAGATAAATTTCAGGGCGTAAGCGAAGCACACATTTCAAAAACACAGTGGGCTAATAGGCCCTGATCGTGTTTCTAACGCGCGGAGCGCGAACCTCGATGTGCGCAGCCTTAAACAAAAAAAGCGTTCTACCGGTCAGTCTCGTGGAAGCGAGGCTCGGCAGAACGCTGAAAGTGTTGTGCGGCTTATTTAGCGGCGGCCTTGGAGTTAATATAGTCGATCACTTGGCCGACTGTCTGGAGTTTTTCGGCGTCGGATTCCGGGATTTCGCCCTTAATCTCGTCCTTGAATTCTTCTTCAAAGGCCATGATCAGCTCGACGGTGTCGAGCGAGTCAGCGCCGAGATCGTCAAGGAACGAAGCCTGTGGGGTAATCTGTTCTTCGTTAACGTTAAGTTGGTTAACGATGATTTCTTTGACGCGTTGTTCGATGGTTTTTTGGTCAGCCATGATAGTTGTTTTCTGCGGGTTGAAAAGGGTCACATCGCCATGCCGCCGTCAACGGTAAAAACTTGTCCTGTGATATAGTTTGCTTCTTCGCTGCACAAAAAGGCAGTCGCGGCAGCAATATCAGCAGGTTCACCGAAGCGTTGCATGGGAATAACGGAGGCGGCAGCTTTTTGCACTTCTTCGCTGAGGACGGAGGTCATATCTGTCTTAATAAAACCGGGAGCGACGACGTTGGCGGTGACGCCGCGCTTGGCGAATTCCTTCGCGGTCGCCTTGGTGAAAGCGATCATGCCACCCTTGGCAGCAGCGTAGTTGGCCTGACCGGCGTTGCCGACGATACCAACGACCGAAGCGATATTCACGATGCGGCCGTAACGAGCGCGGCACATGGGCCAGCCGATGGCTTTGGTCCAGTGGAAAGCACTGGTGAGATTGGTCTGAATGACGGCATTCCAGTCATCCTCGGACATGCGGGCGAGCAGTCCATCGCGGGTAATACCAGCGTTGTTCACGAGAATATCGATTTTGCCGTACTCCTTGAGAAGTTCTTCGGCGGCCTTGGTCACGGCGGCACCGTCAGAAACGTCGACGGCCAATGCTTTAGCTTTGCCACCCGCAGCCGTGATGGCAGCCGCAACCGCACCACAGCTCTCAGCGGATTTCGAAACGCAGATGACGTTAACGCCGTTCTTGGCGAGGAGCTCGGCAATGGCTTTACCAATGCCGCGACCAGCGCCGGTAACGAGGGCGGTGCGATTATTAAATGTCATAGGCGGTCGAGGTTGGGCGAACCAACCGAGGTGGGGCGAGAAGAAAAATTTTGAACGCGTTTGGCCTTGGAAAGTCGTAACACCGACGAACCGCCCGACCCGATCGTTCGTCTTTCGTGATTTTTCAATACACGTCGCGCTGGTAACGTTTTTGTTTCTTCAACTGTTTAACATACTCCACGGCCTGCTCTGCCGTCATTCCGCCTTGAGTCGCGACGATCTCATG
>JAYTWC010000267.1:0-3329 GCA_043743635.1 Verrucomicrobiota bacterium
AGAATAAAATCCGCCACCGCACGCTTCGGCGCGGGCCCGAACTCCTTGCGCTCGCCGTCGCGCGAAAACATCACCACCGCGTTATCCTCGGCGTCCATGCCGATGCCAGCCTGGCTCACGTCGTTGGCCACGATCCAGTCGAGTTTCTTTTCTGTCAGCTTTCGTTGCGCGTACACCTCGACATCGCGCGTCTCAGCCGCAAAGCCCACCACGGTCTGCTGCGGCGTTTTGCGCGCCGCCAGGGTTTTCAAAATATCCACCGTCGGCTCCAACTCGAGCGTGAGCGTGCCGCCGGTCTTTTTTGTTTTTTCTGCCGCCCGAAAACGGGGGCGATAATCCGCCACCGCCGCCACCGCAATAAACACATCGCAATCGGCAAAACGCGTCGCGCACGCATCGAGCATTTCCTGCGCCGTCATCACACGCGTCACCGTCACGCCCGCCGGAGCAGGCAACGCCACCGGCCCACTCACCAGCTCGACTGACCAACCCCGCGCCGCGGCCGCGATCGCGAGCGCATAACCCATTTTACCACTGGAACCGTTGCTCAAATAACGCACCGGGTCCAAATACTCGCGAGTCGGACCGGCATTGATGAGGCAACGGATAGGTTGGGCCATGGTTTACGGTTGGCAGATGTGCCGCCCCGTGTCCACCCGACGATGCGCGAAGCAACACCGACTCGTTTTTGCTTTCGCCGTCCGTCCAGACCGATGAATGTAAGCGTTCATGCTCCGCCTTCTTCTTCCGCCCAACCTCGCCGCCGCCGCGTCCCGCGACGCGATCGCGATCAAGGTTGAGCTGAACCTCAGCACCGCGCCCTCGCCGGAAATCCTACCCGCCCTCGCGCTCCTCCAGAGCTGGTGCGGCACACCACAACCACCCGCCTTCCTCCAACTCAAACGCGCCCAACTCCGCCAGCTCATCATGCTGCTCGCAGGGCAGCCGGTATTTTTTTCGGTCAACCAGTCGCAAGCTCCCCTGCTCTGGATCGGCCCGCTCCTGCGCGGCGTCAGCGAACATCTCGCCGAAGCACAAAAACCAATCATTCCCGCCTACCGCCCGCCCATCACCGAAGCCCCAGGAATCACCCACAGCGAAAAACCTCCGGCTTCTGACTCCCGACTCCTGACTCCTCGCGCCTCTTCCACTCCGCTCACCATCGACGGCTCCGAGCATTTTCTCACGCTCACCCTGCCCTCACGCGAGCACATCGCCTACGCTTCCGCGCTCGAGTTGGTCAAAGCCGCTGGCTTCACGCTCGAACCTTCCAACCGCAAATGGTGGCTGCGCGATCGGCACAAGACGCTCAACTTTCTCGCCACGCACGGCGACCGCTTGCGCAACGAATTTCGCGCCGAGTTCACGCCCAATTTCGAAAAGAACACCGCCCGCATCGTCCCCGCCGAAATCGTCTGCGATGCCATCGACAACGGCAATGGCTTCAACGTCACCGTCGCCCTCCGCGCCGGCAAAGTCCCCGAGGACCAACTCCTCTCCGCCGCCGCCTCTAACCGTGGCTACGTCGAATCCGAAGGCCGCGTCTTTCTCGTCGCGCCCAAACAACTCGAACAACTCGCCAGCGCCCAACGTGCCCTCGCTGGTGACACCGGCGTTGGTCTGACCACGCGCCGCACCCATCGGGTCAGCACCGCACGCCTCGCCGAGGCCGAAGCCATCATCGAGGAGATCGCCCCGCACTTCCAACCTCCTGCCGCCTGGCGCGAACGCAGCGCAGCGCTCCGCAACCTCTCAAAACTCACGCCCGCGCCCATCCCCGCCGTCTTTGATGCCCAGCTTCGCGTTTACCAACGGCTCGGTGCCGCTTGGCTCTGGCATCTGTATCGGCACGGACTCGGCGGCATCCTCGCCGACGAAATGGGCCTCGGCAAAACCCTGCAAGCCCTTGCCGTCCTCGCCGCGCTCAAAGACACATCGCCCGGCGTTTCCCTCGTCGTTTGCCCCGCCACCCTCGTCGAAAACTGGCGACGCGAGGCCGCGCGCTTCACCCCGCAACTGCGCGTGTTCACCCATCACGCCGACAACCGCATCGCGCGCGCCACTGACTTTGCCGGTTACGATCTGGTCGTCACATCGTACGGTACGCTCGCTCGCGACCGCGAACTTTTTGGCGAAATCGAGTTCGCCTGCCTGATCGCCGACGAAGCCCAGCACCTCAAAAATCGCCGCACGCAAAACGCCCAAACGCTCCGCTCGCTGCGCGGACGTGGCCGCTTCCTGCTCACCGGCACGCCGCTCGAAAACAGTCTCGACGATCTGCGCTCGCTCTTCGAAGTACTCATGCCCGGCTACATCGAGAAAGTTCCCTCCGGCCTCCGTGGCGACGAACGCCAGTGGTACGACGAACGCCTCCGCGCCAAAACCGCGACTTACATTCTGCGCCGCACCAAAACCGTCGTCGCGCCCGAGCTTCCGCCCAAGATCGAGCAAATCCTCTACTGCGAACTTTCGTCCACGCAGTCCGCGATTTATCGCCGTGTGCAGGAAGAATCCGAACGCGCGCTCATCGATCTCGAAGCCAGCGGCGCATCCGAAAACTCGATACGCCTCGCCACACTCACCCAACTGTTGCGCCTCCGCCAAGTCTGTTGCGACCCGCGCCTGTTGCCCAACGCATCACCTAAGATCGATTCCGCCAAACTCGATGCCTTCCGCGAACTCCTCGCCGAAGCCGTCGACGACGGCCATCGCCTGCTCGTCTTTTCGCAATTTACTTCGCTCCTCGCCCTCCTGCGGACCGAACTTGAGGCGCAGGAGATGTCCTTCTGCTATCTCGACGGCTCGATGCCCCAGCGCGCGCGCCAGGCCGAGGTCGATCATTTCAACAACGCGACCGATATCCCGGTTTTTCTGATTTCACTCAAAGCCGGCGGCACCGGACTCAACCTCACCAGCGCCGACACCGTCGTGCATTTCGATCCGTGGTGGAACCCCGCCGTCGAAGCGCAAGCGACCGACCGCGCGCACCGCATCGGCCAGAGTCGCGTAGTCACCAGTTACAAACTCATCTGCACCGGTACGGTGGAAGAAAAAGTTCTCCAACTTCAGGAAAGCAAACGTGCGCTGCTGGCCGATGTTTTCGAAGCCAGCGACGCCGTCTCGGCCAAGCTTTCCCTCGCCGATCTCAAGTCCTTGCTGACGGCCTAAAAAATAGTCTGAGAAATTCCCATTGACGCGCGAAACGGCACCCCCTTTAACTTCGCCCCTTCACGAATGGCACGGTAGCTCAGTTGGTAGAGCAGAGGACTGAAAATCCTTGTGTCACTGGTTCGATTCCGGTCCGTGCCACCATTCTAACCCCCTGTTTA
>JAYTWC010000268.1:0-2514 GCA_043743635.1 Verrucomicrobiota bacterium
TTTGCCCTCGATCGTTTCGTGTTCGAGCAACGCTTCGGCGATCTTGTCGAGCGCGGGTCGGCGAACGGTGATGATCTCCGTCGCGCGTGCATACTGCTCAGTCACGATGCGGAAAACCTCGGCATCGATCTTGCGCGCCGTTTCCTCTGAATAGGCTTGGCTCCGAGTGATTTCGCGGCCGAGAAACACGGTATCATTGCTCTCGCCATAAGCGATCATGCCGAGCGGAGTCATGCCCCAATCGCACACCATATGGCGCGCGATTTTCGTAACCATCTTGATATCGCCAGCGGCACCGTTGGAAATGTCATTCAAGACAAGTTCCTCAGCAATTCGACCGGCAAGTCCGATCGCAATACGTGTCTCGAGACGTTTCTTTTCCTGAGTCAGAATGTCCTTGCTCGGAATAAACATCGTGCTGCCGAGACTGCCGCCACGAGGGATAATCGTGACCTTGTGAACCGGAAGCAGCCCGTCGTCCAAAACCGCAGTGACGAGCGCGTGTCCGGCTTCGTGATAAGCGGTGAGCTTTTTCTCACCATCGTCCATCACGCGGCGGCGTTCGCGGCCGAACTGAACTTTTTCACGCGCGTCTTCGACGTCGATCATCTCGACTTTCTTCTTGTTGCGACGGGCGGCGAGCAAAGCAGATTCGTTGAGGAGATTGGCGAGATCGGCACCGGAAAGACCTGGCGTGCCGCGAGCAATCACGGTCAGGTCAACATCCTCAGACAACGCGATCTTGCGGGCATGAACGCGCAGGATTTGTTCGCGACCGACAAGGTCGGGCAGATCAACGTAGATCTGGCGATCAAAACGGCCCGGGCGCAACAAGGCGCTATCGAGAACATCTGGGCGATTCGTCGCGGCGATGATGATAACACCTTCGTTTGTATCGAAGCCGTCCATTTCAACGAGCAGCGAGTTAAGCGTTTGTTCGCGTTCGTCGTTGCCACCACCAAGACCGGCGCCGCGTTGACGGCCAACCGCGTCGATTTCATCAATGAAAATCAGGCAGGGTGCGCTCTTGCGACCTTGTTCAAACATGTCGCGCACGCGGCTCGCACCAACACCAACAAACATCTCCACGAAGTCGGATCCGCTGATCGAAAAGAACGGAACATCGGCCTCGCCGGCGACAGCTTTGGCAAGGAGCGTTTTGCCTGTACCCGGAGGCCCAACCATCAAAATACCCTTAGGAATTTTGCCACCCATTTTGGTGAACTTTTTTGGGTCTTTGAGAAACTCGACGACTTCGGAAACTTCTTCCTTGGCTTCGTCGCAACCGGCAACATCGGCAAAAGTCAGGCGATCGCGATCTCGCGTGAGAAGCTTGGCCCGACTCTTGCCGAAGCTCAATGCGCCACGACCAGCGCTGCGGATTTGCCGCATGAAAAGGAAATAGATTAACCCGATAATCAGCACAAACGGGATAATGCTCTGCGCGAGATTAGAGAGCACCGTCGTCGCGGGACGTTCGAGGAAAACTGCCGACTTTTGCAGCTTCTTCATGTTTTCATCGATCAACCGACCCGATGTATAAAAAGAGGCCGTTTTCGTGCCATTTCCGCCATCGAGCGTGGCTTCTTTCAACTCGCCAGTGACGATGGATTGATTGCTTCCGCCCGATATATCCGGACGGATTTCGCCCTTGGCCACTTTGCCATTCTCAGCGAGGTCAACGACCTCCTGGATTTTCAGATTCGCCGGGGAGGCAACCTTGCCCGTGCTAAAAATATACAACGCCGCCATGGCACCCAAAACCGACAACCAGATCAAGATGACCTTGGGCTGGAATCGCTCAGGCGGAAGATTTTTGAGAGGGCGACGTTTCTTTTCGTTTCGGGTGTCAGACATCAGGAAAATTTAGACTGGGTTGTTACGGTGGAGGTTCCCCTACGATAAGTCAATTGAACGCCCGCGAGCGTTTCGGCGGTCACTTTTGCATCCTCTGCAGGCGAAAAACCCGGCACCCACAGAACCTCACCGTTCGCTTTGCGGACGACAGGTAACGCACCACGCCGATCCGCCGGAACCTTCCGGTTCACAAATAAATCCTGGATTTTCGCCGAACCCGGCGCGCCCAACGGCCGGTACCGTTCTCCCGAGTGCCAAGGGCCAGCGATCAACGGCAACTCAACGCCACCCAAAAAAACTTCCTGCGCACAATCAACTTCGCCCGCCAACACACGCCGCGTCAGCGCCGCATCAAACACCACGCGTCGCGCCGAAATCTCAGATCCGTCAGGCAACGTCATCGGTACGCCATCCGTCAAAACCACCGACAACCACGGCCCAGGCCCAACGCCAGATTTTTCCCAGTGAACCACCGCGTTTTTCACCACAGCCAAGCCTTCACTCAAGCTCACCCGTCCCGCCCTGCCCGACTCACAAAGCATGAGTAAATCTTCAAACCCTGCGCGCCCCAATGTCCCGACTGGCGCCCAGTCCCGCAACGCCCGACGCCACAGCGCACGCGGCTTGCCAAGCAACGACTGGAGATTGAGCGTGGTT
>JAYTWC010000269.1:0-4288 GCA_043743635.1 Verrucomicrobiota bacterium
CATCTCGAAGGCGACCTCGCCGAGGCCCGTCGCTTGCTCGCCGAAGCCGGTTTTCCCGATGGCAAAGGGTTTCCCAAGACCGAGCTTCTCTATAACACCTTGGAAAAACACAAGGCCATCGGTGAAGCCATTCAGCAAATGTGGCGCAAAAATCTAGGCATCGAAATCTCTCTGCGAAACGAGGAATGGAAAGTTTATCTCAACACCCAACACTCAAAAGACTTTCAAATCGAACGCGCTGGCTGGGTCGCCGACTACGCCGACCCACATGTTTTTTTCGACCTCTGGGAAACTAACAACGGCAACAACGACACCAATTGGGGCAATGCCGAATACGACGCCCTCCTGCAAACCGCGCTCAATTCCAAAACCACCGCCGAGCGTTACGAAACCTATCAAAAGATGGAAAGAATCCTTCTCGATGAGCTCCCGATCCTTCCCATCTTCTTCTACACACAACCCCGCCTCGTCAGCCCGAAAGTCAAAGGTTACTACGTGACGCTACTCGACAATTACCCATGGAAATACGTCGACCTGGTCGAATAATGCCAACGTCACTTTAAAATAGACTCCACGCTTTATAAGGCACGCTGGAGGGATTGGATTTCGGCAATCGCGTCATATTCAAGACACCAGCAACGCCATCGAAACCGTTCAAAGCCCGAAACTCGGGCCGCAAGTGCACTCGCACGACGTGCCTGATCGGGTACGCTTTCGGGACCGGATGGAGACCGTTTCTGGGCCTAGTTTAAGCCAACGAAACCCTCAAATAGAGCTCTTTCGATTTGATTGAGCTAAAAAGCTCGCCCTCTCAACCCGCCCTTTTCCCCTCGCCGCCCTATCATGTTGGTGGACCCGATCAGGGTCCGCACTTACCTAGGAGAGAAGACTCTGGGCCGGATTTGGGCCGCTGAATGCAGGGTCAGACCAACCATTTCATTCGTCCTGAAGGAAAGCCATCAGATCATTTGGCCAACGACAACTTCTTAGTCTGACCCACCAGGGTCAGAACCGCAGACCCAATGAACTGGCAATTTGGATGCCGCTAAGGGGCTGATGCAACCGAACCATCACGCCGTAATGCCTCACGGTCGATCCGGTCGAATTCCGCTCGGGGAAGCTCAATCTCCGCGATCCGTTTGAAATGCTTCATAAACCCCATCTCGGGATTGCTTGTTTTCGCGGCGAGAGCCTTTTCGTTAAGTGTCGCACTCCTCGCGGCGGGCAACCACTCTCTGGCTACGTCCACGAAATGCCCAAAGACGTTCTTGTTACCGTGCAATCGTGATGAGGGATTTTTGGCCGGTGTTGTTGCTACCGCTGGTATGATCGGTAGCGGCTTTGGAACATGGTATTGCGGCTTTTCGATTGGTTTTGGTTCGACTGACATAACGGTCGGAATCGATCCGCGTAAAATCTTTTGCGCGTCTCGGTTAAAATCACGCCAAGCGACCCAAACTCCAGGTCGCACTTTTGAGGTATGAAGCACTTTCTCGGCAATGATCGCCTCCTTCTGCAACCGTGAGCGAAGCTCAGAGTCGTAGGGAGCACGGTGTGAGAGCAACTCCACTTGCGGCATCAACGAAAAGTTCTTCGGATCATTCAGATCATCGCCAGTGTTTGTTTCCGTTGAGGGCATGGTTGGACTCGGTGAACTTGGCGGCGGCAATGCAGGCGGTTCCGGTGTCGGCGCCTCAGCAACGCGTGCTGCCCTTTCACCGTATGGTGATTTTGCTTTTACAGCCTTTGGCTTCGCGATGATCGGTTGACCAGTGCGCACTTCATCAACTGTCAATTTGAGCGCCTTCGCGAGTCCCGCGATCTCTTCCTCACGCAGGTCGCAATAGCCATGTTCAATCCTTGAGTAGCGGGCCGGTTTGATCCCGGCCGCAAGCGCGAGCGCCGTTTGGCTGGTGAAATTTTCTGTCCGCAGTTTCTTGAGCCAGTCAGTCGCCATTTTTAAACGTTATCGTGTGCTTTTGGTCGGAACATGGTGCCCAGAGCGCCCAACGCCCGTCAACGTCTACCTGGGCCAAACCTGACAGACCGTAAGAAACAAGCCGCTTCCCTCCACAGACCCATGCAAAAACACAAACGCGCCAGTCGGTTGTCCTCGTCAATTTGCATCCGAAGCCTCGGCCAAATCTGTCAGGATTTCGCGGGCCTCCGTGATCTCTGCAATTGCTGCGTGAACTACGGAAAGGTCCATAGCCTGCCCAACGGCGATCTGGTTTAACGTGCGATGTGGAGCGACCAAGAGGGCATCTATTTTCAAAAAACGATCATGGGGGTTCATGGCGTGAATATGTCAGATCGATTGAGAAAATCCATCTCGACCGCAGTTATGGTTGACCGCACCCAGTGCGTGCCCGTGTTCGCCCGGTCATCCCAATCGGAAGTTTATACGTGAACTACAAATATCGTTTCGACTGTTTTTTAGAACGAGGAATAGGTGAGGCGTCCCGTCTGCTTTCGATATCGATCATACGGGTTAACGTGGCTACACCGGTTAAGTCACAACGTTCCTTGACCTCAACGGTATCAAGAAAAGCTCTACGCTGTTCTTGGTTTAGCTCGCTAAGTGGCTTGATGGCCTTGGCATCTGGTTTTGATTTCATCTATTTCCAGAATTGGATCAGGCTGTCGTGCCTCAGAGCCAGCGATTAATTTTCATCCTGACGGTTTGGCGCTCGCCCGAAACCGTTCATCAGATCTATGCAGTTGATACTCAATTAAAGTGATCCTCCACGTAACAGATTTTCATTTCAGAAAAAAATGGTACGAGTGGCTGGCTCTTCGAGCCGCCAACTACGATGCCGTCTGTTTTTCCGGAGACATGCTGGATATGTTTTGTGGCCCTCCTCGCGCTGTTAGGTCGTCAAAGCCCTCCTCCCTGACTCGACTCATGGCCCCAAATCCACGTGTGTCCCTGCACCAACAAGCACGATGGGTGCGCGAGTGGATCGGAAATTGTCCCGGACGCCTGTTTTTCTGCACGGGCAACCATTGCGTTTTCCAAGCAGCAGAGGGCATCACCGACACCGACGCTGACGGAGGTTGGCTGCAAAAAGCACGCCACGATGGTCGCGTTTACGTCGATGGAAGCGAGTGCACCATCGACGGGTTTCGGTTCGTCTGCGTCCCGTGGGCACAGAAGCCGGTGGTAAAAGGTACTGCGCCTGCTGTCGTTATTTGCCATGCCCCGCCCGAAGGTACTCCTGTGTCGTCTGACCTAGGCCACGAGGCCGGTGACTTCGAAGTAACGGAGGCGGCTGCTTTGCTTCCGGCCGGCAGTCTAATCCTTTCCGGTCATATTCATTCGCCAGAGAAGTGGCATGCTCGCGTTGGCAACACCTGGTGCCTCAACCCTGGTGTAGATTTTGGAGCCGCCGTTCCGAACCATATCGAGCTCGATCTCGGCGCTCGCACTGCCCGCTTCATCTCGGAGAAGGGCGGTGTAGAGTCGATTTTACTAGCCTGAAGAAGGCCCGCTTGGCCGGCTTCGAGCACGAAGTCTATGGCCATCCCCCATGAGATTTTGCGCGACAGACCACGAACCACCTCCTCCCCAGAAACGAGTTATATTAAGAATAACGGGTCGTGATCCCCCGGCTATCCCGAAATCTAATCTTTTCGGGACGCATTCCCCTACCCATCTCGAAAATCAAATCAGCGCAGAAAATCCGGCAAGGTCTCCCACCTACCGGTAGTATCGGCTTGGAATACGATCCGGGCTGAGACCTCGGGGCATGATTTCGATTTTCCAGCGGAAAAACCTCCCCCCAGTCGAAAGCACTGACTTCACGAGATCAGCAAAAAGGAATTACGGGGCGTGATCCCCTAGATCATCCCGAAATGTAAGCCACTACGGTAAAACCCGTTAACCATTCGGGACGTATTCCCCTATCTTCGCAAGGCGTGACCTACGTCGATCTGCTTCCAATCGATATCATCTGGAATTAACGAGGCCACCGGCGTTTTCAAAACCTTTGCGAGGAGGACGAGCTCGAAGTCTCCTACCCACCTTACCCGTCCTTCAATCGCCGCCACAATTCCACGCGATATATCCCAGCCTGAGATCTGACATTTGGCGGCGAATTCGGCCTGCGACCAACCGTGTGACTCTCGAAGACGTCTGATCTCGGTTCCTACGAGATTCTTGATTGGTTTCCGTTTATGAGCCATTTGTCCGAAATTTCGGACTTTAATTCTAACGGAAAACGCCGATACCAATTGTCTGGAATTCCAGACAATATGATATCTGAAAACTTTATCGCCCTCGAATTCA
>JAYTWC010000270.1:0-2412 GCA_043743635.1 Verrucomicrobiota bacterium
TTCTGGGGAATTATTCTCATCATCATTGCCGGAGCCGCCTGGACCCGTTGGGACGCTACCCAACATCGAGGCGCCGATACCAAACCCCGTTACTTCTGGCAACAATCTGCCGAACCAGTCGCACCACCTACCGCGCAAAACATTCCTCCTGCGCCGGCTCCGATGGCACCCTCTTCTCCGAAATAAGGATGCCTCAGGCCAAGCCCTGGGGCATTTCAGCCAATTGTAGGAGCGGCTTTACACCGCGATGAGTTGGACGAATCGCAGGATGCCTCCGCGCGTACATTCCGACCAAGCCAGAGCCGCCCGTTTTCATTACAGCCCGAGCCTACGGCTGTTACGAAATTTTCAGGAAGCTTTGTGATCACTCTGCACTAACGGCTGAAAAGAGCATCCATGAGAAGCTGTGGCCGTTTCAGCGACTTGCCCTAAAGACTGGTCGATCAAGACCGTTAAAGAGAGGTTACCCGATTACAATCAACCTCTAAGCGCTATGCTCCCATGCCACATTTGGGATTCCCGAGAGCTTCATGGGGCCGCCCATGGAGAACTTTCAGGCGTGGCCGGATAGAGTTTTCATGAAAACCGAACCACGCTCAGTCAGGCCGAAAGGCGAACCTATTGTTCGCTGGCTTGCGATTGGCGTCGTGATGCTTTCGTTTTTAGTACTGGCGAGTTGGTCGCTAAACCTGCCGCTGCCCAAGCGCCTCCCGGACCAGGTCGCCATTAAAACCAACACGATCACAGGACTGGCCGGCTTAATATTGCTTCTCTTGGCGATAACGATTTGGTTATCCACTTTCCGTCGCAGAGGAGCAACGCGTGAACAACCGCTGGACGCGGCATTAAATCAACTCCAGCAAGGTGTGCTTGATGGCATGGCGGTAAGCGTCATCGCGACCGAACCCAATGGAATCATTCGTGAATTTAATGCAGGAGCCGAACAGATGCTCGGATACACCAAGGAAGAAATAGTCGGAAAAAAGACACCAGCCTTCTTCCATCTCGGCCAGGAGGTCGTGGCCAGGGCAGCAGAATTGACTATGATGCTCGGCCGAAAATTCGAGCCCGATTTCGAGGCGTTTGTGGCTCAAGCTCGACTGGGTAAAGTGGACGAGCGGGAATGGACTTATGTCCGCAAGGATGGCAGCCGGTTGCCCGTATACTTAAGTGTTTCGGCTCTGCGCGATAAGCGCGGAGCGATCACCGGTTTTTTAAACGTAGCGCAGGACATAACCAATAAAAAGACGGCAGAATCGGCGTTAAAAACCAGCGAGGAGCGACTGCATCGTGTGCTCGATCACGCGGAATGTCTGGTCTGGGAGGCAAAGGTGGAGCTTAGCGCGGATGACTGGAGCTGGCAGATGACGATTCATCCATCGGGGCTGTATCGGCGTCTGTCCGGCCAACAAGAGCCGATCCTCAGTGCGGGTTTGTGGTATCAATTCGAGATCCCGGAGATAGAAGAGATGAACCGGCGCTCGCGGGCTGCGATGGAATCGGGCGTGACCGGATATATACAAGAATTCCGCCTGGTGCGTGGCGAACAGGTGAATTGGATACGAGAATCGGTTTCGCTTTCGAAACGCGAGGCAGGCAAATTCTGGCTGGTGGGAGTGGCTGTGGATATTACAGAAGGCCGTCAGGCCAAAACGGCTCGCGATGAACTGGCGACGCGTCTCAACAAGCTCGGCTCAATGTTGCCCGGCATGATCTATCAATTTCGCCGTCGGCCGGATGGCAGTACCTGCATTCCCTATTCCAGTGCTGGCATCCAACAAATCTATCGAGTCACTCCTGACGAGGTGCGTGAAGACGCTGGCAAAGTTTTTGCCGTCACGCATCCCGATGACGTGACGAAAGTGGCCGAAGCCATCGCTATCTCAGCGCGCACACTCCAGCCGTGGCATTACGAGTATCGAGTGCGCTTTGCTGATGGCGGTGAGCGATGGTTATTAGGAAATTCGGTACCAGAGCTCGAAGCGGATGGCAGCGTGCTTTGGCACGGTTTCATCACCGACATCACCGACCGCAAGGCCGCAGAGTCAGCATTGGCCATTTCAAATAAAGAGGTCCAGGATCTCAAAGTGGCGATGGACGAACATTCCATTGTCGCCACCACTGATCTGAACGGACGAATCACCTACGCCAACGACAAGTTTTGCAAAGTCTCGCAATACACGCGCGCCGACCTGCTGGGGAAAGACTACCGGATGCTCAACTCGGGCCATCACACCAAAGAATTTCAAGAAACTCTTTGGTCAACGATCACCCAAGGACGCATCTGGAAAGGGGAGATCCGAAACCGCGCGAAGGATAGTTCTTTCTATTGGGTCGACACCACCATTGTGCCGTTCGTCAACTCCGAGGGGAAGCCAATCCATTACGTTGCGATTAGCTCCGACATCACCG
>JAYTWC010000271.1:0-1664 GCA_043743635.1 Verrucomicrobiota bacterium
AGGGCGAGCATAAGAGTGCAGGCGTAGCGGCCGATTTGAGCAGCGCGTTCGTAGGAAACATTTTTGTCGCGCTTGTTTCTGGTTTCGGCGGTGCGTCCTTCGGCTGCTGCAAGCATGTCGTTGACGCTGAGCGGCGGTGCCATATCCGACGCGGCGTTGACCGAGTCGATACGATCTTTGGGCTTGATTGTGAGCCGTCGTTTTTCGGGGAAAACGGAGGCTTTTAGTTCGGCGTTGGCGCCGATAGCGATCCATTGTTCACTTCCTGCCTCGTAGTACAGAGTCTGCGGATCGACCTTGCCGGCTTCGGCAAGTGACACGAGTTGCTCTTGGGAGAAAGGCCCGTGAGCTTCTGTTTCGGAAGCGTTGCGGATGTAGAATTCCTGCGTGGCCATTGGTTTGGACAGTGGTTCGGGGTTGGGCATGCGGCAAGCGTTTTGTCGACGGCAGACCTGACGAAAGGCTCAGTGTATCACAGTTCTGGGCAAGAAACGTGATTTTGATAAATCAGTTACATCCGTTGAAGCGTGCGCAGGCCGAGCAGGTCGAGTCCGGTTTCGAGGACGAGAAGGGTGCGGGCGCAGAGGAGTAGCCGGCGGGCGCGGATGGCGGGATCGTCGACGAGAACTTTGTCGGCGTTGTTGAAGGAACTGTATTCGCCTGCGAGTTCGTAGAGGTAAAGGCTGAGGAAATGCGGGCGCAACGTGTCGGTCGCGAGGCGCACAGCGTCGGCCAATTTCACGAGTTTGCGGGCGATCGCGATTTCGTTCGGGGTTTCGAGTGGTGTGGCCGCAGCTTCGGAGGCGAGGTCGCCGGGCGTGGCGCCGGCTTTGCGGAAGATCGAGTGGATGCGGGCGACGGCGTAGAGCAGGTAGGGCGCGGTGTTGCCTTCGAGGCTAAGCATTTTATCCCAAGAGAAAACGTAGTTGCTGCTGCGGTTTTGCGAGAGATCGGCGTATTGCACGGAGCCGACGCCGACAATGTTGGCGATGGCGCGGCGTTCGGCTTCGGGGAGTTCGGCGTTCTTTTCGCTGACGACGGCGTAGGCGCGTTCCTCGGCTTCATCGAGGAGGGACTTTAACTTGATGGTGCCGCCGTCGCGGGTTTTGAGGGCCTTGCCGTCTTCGCCGGTTACGGCGCCGAAGCTGACGTGGTGCAGTTCGGGTAGATGATAGTTTTTCGCACCGAACCACTTCTTAACGGTTAGGAAGAGCTGTTCGAAGTGGTCGCCTTGGCGGAAGTCGGTGACGATGGCGATGCCGTCGGCCTTGAAGTGTTCGCTGCGGTAGAGTGCGGTGGCGAGATCGGTGGAAGCGTAGCCGCTGGCGCCGTCGGCTTTGCGGACCATGAATGGATTGGGGCGCTCGGCGGTGCGGGCGAAGCGGGGGACTTCGTCGTGGAAAACGACGAGCGCGCCGTCGCTGACGTCGGCGATTTTTAGCTCTGTGAGCTCGTTATAGACGCGGGCGAGTTTGTCGTTGTAGAAACTTTCGCCGAGGTAGTGGTCGAACTTGATGCCGAGGCGGGCGTAGATCTGGTCGAACGCGCGCTGGCTGACTTCGGTGAACGTTTTCCAGAGGGCGAGGCTTTCGGGGTTGCCGTTTTGGAGTTTGACGAGTTCCTCGCGGGCTTCGTCGAGGGCGGGCGAGCCGTCGGGCGTGGCG
>JAYTWC010000272.1:0-3498 GCA_043743635.1 Verrucomicrobiota bacterium
GACCATCGCGGGCGTAAATTCTTTCGAGCCGAGGCCGTAACGGCCGCCGATGAGGCGGATGCCGGAGCGGTCGCTCTCGTAGAGGGCGGTGGCGATGTCTTGGAAGAGCGGCTCGGCGAGGGCGCCGGGTTCTTTGGTACGGTCGAGGACGGCGATGCTTTTGACCGTCTTAGGAAGAGCGGCGAGCATGGCAACCGGGTCGAACGGACGGAGCAGGCGGATGGTGACGACACCGGTTTTCTCGCCCTTGGCGTTGAGGAATGCGGCGGTTTCGGAGACGGTTTCGGCGCCTGAGCCCATGATGACGATGACGCGGTCGGCGTCGGGAGCGCCTTCGTAGTCGAAGAGTTTGTACTGGCGGCCGGTGCGGGCGGCGAGGTCGTCGAAGGCTTCCTGCACGGCGTTGGGAACGGCGTCGTAGAAAGGATTGCAGGCTTCGCGCGCTTGGAAGAACACGTCGGGATTCTGCGCGGTGCCACGGATCGAAGGACGGTCGGGTGTGAGGGCGTTGTCGCGGAAGGCCTTGACGGCATCCATGTCGATCATGGAGCGAACGTCGTCGTCGCTGAGGATCGAGATTTTTTGGACCTCGTGGGAGGTTCTGAAACCGTCGAAGTAATGCATGAAGGGCACGCGCGTCTTCAGCGTTACGGAGTGGGAGATGATGGCGAAGTCGTGGGCTTCCTGCACTGAGTTCGAGCAGAGCATGGCGACACCGGTCTGGCGGCAGGCCATGACGTCGGAGTGGTCACCGAAGATCGACAGCGCGTGGCTGGCGAGAGCGCGGGCGGTGACGTGGAGGACAAACGGGTGGAGTTCGCCAGCGATCTTGTAGAGATTCGGGATCATCAGCAGGAGGCCCTGCGATGCGGTGAACGACGCGGAGAGCGCGCCTGCTTGGAGAGCGCCGTGGAGGGCACCGGCGGCGCCGCCCTCGGATTGCATCTCGAGAACTTCGGGAATGTGGCCCCAGAGATTTTTCTTTTTCTTGGCGGACCATTCGTCAACCCATTCACCCATGGGTGAGGAGGGAGTGATGGGGTAGATCGCGAAGAATTCGCAAACTCTGTAAGCTACGTTGGCGACTGCCTCATTGGCGTCGAGGGTGGATTTTTCGGAGGAGAGAGGCTTGATCACGAGTCTACCATAACGCGGACACGTGACGTGAGCATCCCGCTCATTGGCTATCGCTGCGCATATTTTGCGGATGGCGAATTAATGTCAGGCATTAGCCGAATTCATGGCTGAGTGTTTACGGCGATTGGCGGTGAGCAAAGGATAGGGTCGCACGGCCGCCGCTTGCTCGTCTGTGTTCGCGAAGTGGGTCGGAACAAAAAATCCGGCAATCAAGGATTCAGGGAAATCAATGCGACACGCGTATTGATTGATGCAAAGATGAACTCGGACTTGTTCCCGCGATGGTGAAAGGGAGGCCGAACGAGACGGTCGCTCAGGCGTTTTATCCTTCGCCGACTAACGAAACGACAGCTTGGGTCTGATAGACGGGCCGCAGGCGGCGGGCGCGTATTTGGGCTGCGTTAATTTTTTCCAATTCCTGGCGGGTAATTTCAAGCTGGGCAGAGAGCCGGTCGTAATGGGCACGGCGGTTTTGCAGGAGGTTTTGCACCCTTTTTTGCAGGGAGGCTTCGAGTGTTTGCGCGACGTTGGGGCCGGCCAGCAATTCGGCGACTTTGTGGACAAGCGGTATCGAGCGCTGCTGGACTGCGGTGGATTCCGCGTACATGCCGATCTCGAAGAGGTGCTCTTCCTCGCGGGTGAGGGTTTCGAGCGCAGTGAGGAGCCGGGCGAGTGTTTGATGCGGGGTCTCCATCGAATGGGATGAGTTAAGCGACGCCACGGGCGTGTTGGAGACGTTCAACTTCGTATTTGCAAAGCATCTCGGCCCAAGCATCGCGGAGCTGGCGGACGAGCGATTCGATTTCGATTACGGGTTCGACTTTTTTCTTCATGTTGGCCTCAAGGAGGCGGCGCATGTAGTACTCGTAGAGGCGGTCGAGATTGGCGGAATGATCGCCGCCAACCTCATGGTTAAGGCTGGCTTGGAGCTCGGCGAGAATGTTTTGTGCTTTGATGAGATTGGTGCTGATGATCTCAATACGACGGGGAGAGCCTTCGGGGGATTCAAGTGCGTCGCGGGCATGGCCGAGAAAGCGGAGCGTGCCGTCGTAGAGCATTAGGACGAGTTGGCCGGGGCTGGCGGTGAGCACCGCTTGAGATTGATAAGCACGGGCGTAGCCTTGAGCCATGGAGGGAGGCATGTTCTGGATGGCGGCTTAGGCGTTGGAGGAAAGATCGCGCGACGCGATCATGAGTTTCGCGAGAGACTCGATGATCTGACGTGGTGGATAATTGAGATCGACGGCAAGGGCTTTGCCTTGCGCCACGACTTCGGGGCGAATTTCTCCGGACTGGGCGAGGGCTTGACGGAGGCCGTCGGTGCTCGCGCTTGAAAGGCGATCACCGCCTTCTCTCTGGGTGCTGGCCAGAGAAGATTTTTGGCTTGGCAGATTGGAGACAGCGTCCGCCCGGTTATAGCCGGTAAAAATAGACGTGGGTTGTATCATGATATGTTCAGGGTGAACGGTCAGCCCTAACAGAGAAGCGATACAGGGAACGCCGTTGGTTTATACTAAGGGTATGATCGGCTGGTCTGGTCCGAGCTTGAGTTAAAAACAAAAGATGCATGCAAATTAATAGTTAATCTTAAATAAGAACATTTTGGGCAATTCAGCGGGGTTTAAGGCCCTTTGTCGGATTGGCTTATGTCTCTGCTTGTGAGGCTGAAGAGCGTTAACGCGGGGGCAGGGTAAGGAAGGTGGCGGCAGCTGCGTAGCCGGCGAAGCGTTGGGGGTTTTGCAAGATGGTGTGGCTGAGGTCGGTGCGGCCGCGGTCGGTGCCAAGATCTTCGGCATGGCGTCGTGCGGAGTTGGCGACGGCGGGTTCGGCGGCGGAAAAGATATTGTCAGCTGCCCAGATGATTTCTCCATCGGTAACACGGGCGAGTTTTGTGCGGAGACCGATGATAAGCGGGGGATACGCGGAGTAAGCCGTTACGTCGATGAAGAGAATGGCATCGGCACCGTAGGTGTTGTAAATATTGAAGAGTTTATCGACTAAAATGGTGGGTAGTTTGTCGACGGAGCTAATCTGGCGGGTGCCCGTAATTTTGGAGAGGGCGTCGCGGGAAAGGGGGACGACCTCGAAGCGCGCAGTGCGGGCGAGTTCGCTTTGGCAGACGGAGTCGAGGCGGATCAGTGTTTCTTCGGTGAGGGCGGGGCCGCCGTAAACGGGGAGGACGATGACGCGGCGCACTTCGGCGGGAATTTTTGCAACGGCTTTAACATTGCTGGGAGTGTAAAAAGGGCCGTTGAAGACTCCATCGAGTTTGGGAAGTGTGGAGCAAGCGGCGAACATGACGGCTAACAGGCTGAAGGCTGTGATGCGGAGTGTTGTCATACTTGTTGGTCGATGGACCAT
>JAYTWC010000273.1:0-4379 GCA_043743635.1 Verrucomicrobiota bacterium
GGTCGGTTCGTCTGGCTCACCGGTTATGCTCAGCGCTCGGTTAATGACTGGGCCGGACTTGGCCAGGCGTATCCGGACTGGATGCACGACTACACGGCGCAACTCGTGCGAGCCAGCAATGCCAACTATATTCGCTGGATGCATGTTGCGCCGCAAGCCGCCGATGTTAGGTCGTGTGACAAGTTCGGCATCGTGCAGGTTTGCCCGGCGGGTGATAAGGAAATGGATCCGGCGAAAGACAGTCGGCTGAAACCTGAGGTCGCCGCCCGCCAATGGGCGCAGCGTGCCGAGGTTATGCGCGACACGATCATTTATTTTCGTAACAGCCCGAGCATCTTTTTCTGGGAGGCGGGCAACCAAGTGATCACCGTTCCGCACATGGAGGAGATGGTTGCCTTGCGGAAGCAGTGGGATCCGAATGGCGGTCGTGTGATGGGCACGCGGCATGGCGATGACAATGCTGCGGCGACCGCGCTCACGCCAGTGGCTGAATATTATGGCGTCATGATCGGCCAGGATGCGCGAACCGATAAACTCGCCACCGCCACGGAGGTTTTTCGTGGATACACAGCCGAGCGTCGGGATCGTGCGCCGCTGATCGAGACGGAAGATTTGCGCGAAGAGGCACCGCGAAGTGTTTGGGATGATTTCTCGCCGCCGCATTTTGGTTTTAAGAAAGGTCCACAGGATACGTGGGATCTGAATTCCGAAACACATGCGCTCATGGCCGTTCGCCGATACAATGCCTATGTCACAAACCGGATCGACAACCCAGATCCGGCTCACTCGAAGTGGTCGTCCTATGGCTCGATCTATTTTTCGGATTCCAACGCCGATGGCCGTCAGCAGAGCAGCACCGTTTTGCGCGTGAGCGGCAAGACCGATGCGGTACGCCTGCCCAAGGAGGTGTTTTATGTGTCTCGCGTTATGCAGAATCCGAAGCCGGATGCGCATATCATCGGCCACTGGAACTATCCGACTGCGACGAAGAAGACGATGTATGTGGCTGCGAACGGCTGTGATGCGGTTGAGCTGTTTATCAATGGCAAGTCGTTCGGCAAAGTCATTACGCCAACTGATGGCTATCTCTATGCGTTTCCGGACGTGGTTTTTGCTCCGGGTGCGATCAAGGCTGTCGCTACGAAGGGTGGGGCCGTTGTGGCACAGCATGAAATCAAAACCGCAGGCGAGCCTAAGGCGCTGAGGTTGACGGTTCACACGGCACCAGCAGGTTTGAACGCAGACGGTGGCGACGTGGCTTTTGTCGATGTTGAAGTGGTCGATGCCGAAGGGTGCCGTTGCCCGACCGATGAAGCGCGGGTTGATTTTGCTGTGACCGGTCCAGCTGTCTGGCGGGGCGGCTTGAACAGCATGAAGCTAAATTCGACGAATAATCTCTATCTCGACACCGAGTGTGGCATCAACCGGGTGGCTCTCCGTTCGACGGCAACGCCAGGTGTGATTACGTTGACGGCGTTACGTCAGGGACTGATTTCGGCTAAAGTAGAGATTGAGTCGAAGAAAACGGGCCTGACGAAGTTGTTGCCATCGACAAAGAGTTGAGAGCAAAAGGAGCACGGTGAATTTCTAGACTCATTTGCAGACTGGATTGCCTGAATCAAAGACAATTTTCCATGCCCCATCTTTTTCCAGACGCCACGTCGAAGTAAAGGTAGCGACCTGTTTGCCTGACTTATCAAAGACCGGTCCTGTGCTAAGGGCCAAATTTCCTGAGTCCAAAACTTCGACGGTTTCCGGGGCCCAGGAAAACGGTGCATTCGGTTCCGAAAAATGGACCTTCCAATCCGATATTACTGCCTTTTTGCCCCTCAGGATGCCATGGCCGGAAAAGAACACAGCTTCATCAGCTATGAAAGTGCAGAATTTCTCGTAGTCGCGAGTGGCCATGGTCCGGGCAAAGGCCGTTTCGGTTGCGATGACCTGTTGTTTTAGGGAAGCGGTATCGATCTGGCGATTCATCGTGTTCTGGGCTGCGACCGAGCCCACCATGAGCAGAAGTCCAATGGCCAATTTATGCATGGGAAGTAGATGATTGAACTGATTTTGTTTTTATTAACTCGTTCGGTTAGTTGCTTTTTCGGCTTGGATGCGGGTTTTGCGGTCGGCGAGCATTTTGAGAAGTAGGGCTGCACTGACGACTCCGGTGGTTACGCCGCTCAGGGATCCACCACCACCGCCTCCACTTGCTCCGCTGCTACTGCTACTACTGCTGCTGCTGGGAGTTGGCGGTGTATAAGCGGGCCCGATGACGCCGAGGGCTTCGCGTCCGCCGAAGCGGCTGCTGTAGGCGGGGAGAACGTAGTCCATATCGCTGGCGGTAACACCGAACCAGGTGAGCAAGTCGCGTGCATATTCGTCGACGGCGACGCCGGGGATGAGACGGCCTTGGCCAGTGTCGATCGTGGCGACGTTTTGCAGGTCGGGGTAGTAGCCTTGGGCTTTGTTGCCGAGAACATAGCCACCGGCAACGGCGCCGCCTAGTGCCATATGGTTGCCGCCCCAGGCGTGGTCGGAACCGTCGCCGTTGGAGGTGAGGGTGCGGGCGAAATCAGAGGCGGTGAAAAGGGTAACGTTATTGCGCAGGCCGAGTTCGCCGAGGGCGGTCCAGAAGAAGCCGAGGGCTTTGCTGACGGTGGCGAGCATGGTTTGCTGTTTGGCGACGAGGCCGTCGTGGTGATCCCAACCGCCAATCTGAACAAAGAAGACCTGGCGCTTGGTTCCCAAGGCGACGTTAGCTCCGGCTACGCGGGCGATCATGGCCAGATTGCTGGCGAGGGAGTTGCTGGTAGGAATCGGTGTGGCAAGCGTGATCGGGGTGATGGCGTTGGTGAATTCGTAGTAGGTTTCGACGGCGTCGAGGGTGGATCCGGCGTAGGACTTTTCGAAGAGGTTGCGGTAGTCGGCCACGAGCATGCTGTCGACGGCGGCGGAGCGGACGGCGGTGAGATTGTTGACCGAGGTAGGGTTGTAACCGGTGAGGGAAGTGGCACCACCCGAACCAATGCTGTAGGTAAAGGCCTGTTGGCCGCGAAGGAAGGCGCTCTGACCGGAGAGCGAGATATTCATCGAGACCAGGCTGCTCTTGTTGAGCGAGGCGAGGATATCGGCGGCGCGGCCGCCCCAGCCGATTGCGGTGCGTTTGTCGGGCATGCAGGTTTGCCACTGCTTGACCTGGTCGTCGTGGGAGTAGAGCGAGAGCGGGCGGTTCGTGCCGGCTTTGTATTCGGTGAGCGTGGTGGGGCGTACGAGCGAGCCGACGTTGGCAATGAAGTTGAGGTTGCCGGAGTTAAAGAGGTCGCGCACCTCTGTCATGGAAGGATGGATACCGAGGGTGCGACCGCCCATATTGCCAGGGGTAATTTGCAGAAGGCTGTCGGCGGGGAGGGCAAGGCCGCCACGAAGGGTGTTGTACGCGGCGTACTCACCCGGCGTTGTCGGTATCAGCATGTTGTAGGAATCGTTACCACCGGCGAGGAAGAGGCAGACCAGCGCTTTATAGTCGCTGGTGGCGGTGGCCGTCTGGGCGGCCAGAGAATTGGCGAGGCGCAGGCTGAGCAGCGTGGAAAAGAGAGCGGTGGCACCGACGCCCGCACAACTGGCCTGGCCGATGAATTCGCGACGGGAAAGGTCTGGGGAGGATTTTTTCACGGAAGGGAGTCGGAGGTTATTTGAGAATGGCGAAGTCCGGTGACAGGATGATGAGATGGATAGCGAGCCGGGTCTTGGTGAGGGCGAGCGTGCTGCCGGAAGGGACCATGGCGGCAGTGACCTTGGAAAGGGCGGTCGTGAGGGCGGCGCGGGTTTCGGCGCTCATGGTTCCGTGGGTCAGGTAGAGATCAAGGTTGTCGATCAGGGCAGTATCGGTGCCGATGGCTATCTGGTCGGCAAAGTTGAGCGTGAAGGTGCCGGCTCCGCTTTGGATGAGGTTGTAGAGGGCGTTCGGGAAGGTGACGGAGAAGACGGAGTTGAGAATTTGAAACTCGGGTGCGACGAGGCCGGCGGAGTCGATCGCGCCGGCGGGCGCGAAGTCGGGTGTGTAGAAATTGAAGACGGTGGGTGCGCCGAGTGGGAATTGGCCCATGGTATTTTCGGTGAAATTGTAGCCGAAATCGTAGGGAAGCGTGCCGGTGCCGACGGTATAGCGGAAGGCGCGGAAGACCTGGGTTAACCTAAGGAATGGTTCCTGGAGTTTGCCGTGGGAGCTGACGGTGATGTAAGTGGGGTTGCGAGCTTCGTCGTCGAGGAGGATCGCTTTGACGACCGCGAGAAGGTCGCCTCGGACGCCGGAGCCGTTGTTGACGAAGACGGCGGCGACGCGGCCGACGTAGGTGCTGGTGGGATTGGAGGTGACGAGACGT
>JAYTWC010000274.1:0-3606 GCA_043743635.1 Verrucomicrobiota bacterium
TTCGTAACATTGTATGAAGCAGACACGTTTTTCCACGCAACTGGCGCACCATAGGCCGAAGCAATTGGCTCCTTATACGTGCCATTGTAACGGGTGAACAACACCTCAGCCCCGATATCGAAACGACGCTCCCGCCCAAACGCCGCGCCAAGCGAAAGCCCACCACCCAATGCGCCAGTCGAATCCGAGGTACTATCCGTCAAAATAGAGTATTGGGCAACGGGCCGGAGATAGAACTCCGCCCGGACTGTGTCGCCACCGACAGCGAACATCAAAACACCAACAATAATCGCCAGAGTCTTTTTAGAGCCAGTATTCATGGTAGTTTTCGGCGAAGATAAACGAAGCCGACAAAGGAGAATCGCTCAACTTCACGGAAGGCTGCACCCTTACCAGAAAGAACCAAGAAGTCGATCCAAAATCGCACGAACATCGCCCTGATACTAAACCACAAGCAACTCCAACGTACCCGAACGGCCCAAAGCCATTCTGTTTCTCGCCCGCGCCGAACTTTGACTAAGTGGTCGGGGATGGCTGTGGACGAGAATTCACACGACTCAGAGCCGCATGAAGTTCCGTCTGCCGGACCGGCTTGCTGACGTAATCGTCCATGCCGACGGCGATGCATTTTTCCCGGTCGCCCTGCATAGCGTTTGCCGTCATCGCGATCACACTAATGCGTCCCTTCCATGGACAGGGTTTCGAAGTATCACTTTCAATCCGGCGAATAGCTTGGGTAGCTTCATAGCCATCCATTTCAGGCATCTGACAATCCATAAAGACAACATCGTAGCGGATCCGCTCCAGCGCGGAGAGCACCTCATAACCGTTCGCCACAACATCCGCAGTGCAACCAATCTTCTGCAAGAGGGCGAGCGCCACTTTTTGGTTCACACGATTGTCTTCGGCCACAAGAATCCGCATTTTAGGGAGCGGAGCGAGCTCTGCCACATGCACCGATTTCTGTCTTGGCTCTTCAATATTCGGCTCATTATTCACCACTTTTATCAACGCACTATGGAGATGCGCTTGCTTCACTGGTTTGACCAAAAATGCATCAATACCAAACGCGTGAAGTTCCTCGTTTTTGTAGACGTTGCCTGAGGAGGTCAGAATGATCATTCGCACCGAGGAAATGGATGGATCGGCCTTGATCGCACGCGCCAGCATGAGCCCGTCCATCTCAGGCATCTGCATATCGAGCAGTGCCAAACTGTACGGACGCCCTTCATTGGCCGCAGCACGCAGCGCAACCAGTGCAGCCTGACCCGACTCGACGGCATCACGTTGCATATGCCAGGACGCCAATTGCTGACCGAAGATCTGGCGATTGGTTGCGTTGTCA
This sequence comes from Verrucomicrobiota bacterium, assembly GCA_043743635.1. Lineage (GTDB taxonomy): Bacteria > Verrucomicrobiota > Verrucomicrobiia > Opitutales > Opitutaceae > JADKHC01. Next base: position 1,346 of record JAYTWC010000274.1, read on the forward strand.
TCGACGATCAAAACTCTCTCCTTGCTCAAATCGCGCTTGAGCAGTCCGGGCGGCGTCGACGGGCCTTTTTGTTTTTCGAACTGCGCATTAAACCAAAAGGTCGTGCCTTTACCAAGCGTGCTCTGCACGCCAATCGAACCATTCATCATCACCACAAGCTGTTTGGAAATGGCGAGCCCGAGGCCAGTGCCACCATATTTGCGCGTGGTCGAGGTATCCGCCTGATTGAAAGGCTGGAAAAGCTTGGCCTGTGCCTCCGGCGTAATACCGATTCCGGTATCAATCACGTCAAACCGCAACCGTGCCTTCCCCTCGGCCTCTTCTTCGCGCGTAACCCGAACCACGACCTCTCCTCGTTCGGTAAATTTAATCGCGTTATTGAGCAGATTAAGCAGCACCTGGCGAAGTCGCCCAGGATCACCCCGCAGGCGACGCGGCACATCAGCCGCAACATAGCTGGCCATTTCAACCCCTTTCTTCATCGCCTGCCCGGCCAGCATATCTCGAGTGGTCTCGATAATCTCGACCAAGTCAAAATCGAGAATTTCAAAAGTGAGCTTGCCCGCCTCGATTTTCGAGAAATCCAAAATATCATTAACAATTGTCAGCAACGCATCCGCACTGCTGCGGGCGGTGTTGGCGTAGTCATATTGGAGCGGTTCCAGCTTGGTATCCATCAGCAGGCCCGTCATGCCGATGACTCCATTCATCGGCGTACGGATTTCATGGCTCATATTGGCGAGGAATTCACTCTTAGCACGAGCCGCTGTTTCGGCCGCTTCCTTGGCGACGCGCAATTCGTGCGTACGAGTCTCCACCTGACTCTGCAACTCCTGCGTATGGAGCCTCGCCTGCCGAACACGGATCCGTACGATTAAATACACCAGCCCAAACACAAAAACCACAACTAGACTGAAGAACCAGAGTGTCTGGTAAAAGAACGCACCCACCGTGAATTTCAGCACGGAGCCCTGGGTGCCCCACACGCCGCTATTGTTACAGGAGAGAACGTTGAACTTATATTCCCCCGGCGGAAGTTTATCGTAACGGATACTGCGGCGGCCACCCACTTCCACCCAATCCTGGTCAAGCGGTTCGAGTCGCACGCGAAATCGAACCTTTTCAGGTGCGATAAAGTTAATCGTGGTATAGTAAATCTGAAGATCGTTGCTGCCAGGAGGCACGATCACGGCCTCAGAGAGCGAGATATCGCCACCGCTGACCTGCACCCGCTCAATGTGCGCCGTCGGCACATTTTTATTGATTACAACTTGATCGGGATGCATCACCACGACACCGCTATCGGTGGCAAACAGCACCCGGCCGTCCCTGACCCGCAGAACATTAGGCGTTCCCGACTGGTTACACTCGGCCGATGCCAGACCATCAAAACGATTGAAAAGGCGCGGCTCCATCACACGCCGTGATCCCGCCGCCACTTCGTCAAATTCTTCCCGTGCCAAACGCATTAAACCACGCGGACACGCCACCCACAAAAACCCCTTTTTATCTTCAGCTATGCCCGAGATGAAATCATCCAGCAGTCCGTCATGGGTGGTAAACACGCGCCAATGTCCACCCTTCAGCCGATTGAGCCCTCCGCCTTCTGTGGTCACCCAAATCGAACCCGCACTGTCTTCAAAGACGGTGCGCGGGAAAACATCCGAAATTTCCTGTCCGCAATGGTACACGGTCCAGCGCCCATCGTGCAGCCTAGCCACCCCAGCAGGCGGAACGGTCACCCAAATGTCACCATTGGACGCACGAATCAGCGACTTGAAGGTGTTACTGGGCAGCCCTGCGATCGTGGTGTACACCCGAAAGCCTCCCTCGACCTTGTGATAAAGTGCCCCGTCCGTAGAGACCCACAGTCCACCCTGCCCGTCAGGGACGATCGCATTGACGCGGGGATGGGCCAGTCCCGGCAAAAGCACGGTTTCGTCAGCCGCCACATTCCGGCGCCACTCCGAAGCCTTTTCACCAACGTAATAGTTCGTTAAATTGTGTCCGTCGTATGAATACAGTCCGTTCTGCGCACCAATCCAGACCGTCCCCGCCGGCTCTTCCGCCAGCGCTATGATCTGAGCAAGATCAATCGCCCCCCCGGGTACCTCAAGACGCGTCGCAACCTTTCCGTCATAACGATAAACACCACCTCCCCAAAGACCGATCCAAATCATACCGTCCTTGGCCTCATAAACACAAAACGTAGCTGTCTGCCCCAACCCTTCCGCCGTGCCAATGCTGGAACTCGCCGAATC
>JAYTWC010000275.1:0-5022 GCA_043743635.1 Verrucomicrobiota bacterium
GGAACACCTTTGCGTGAACCTGCAGCGTCAACGATCCAGCGAAGCGCAAGACTTTCTTGACGTTCGAACGAAATTTCAACGGGGACCTGATAGGTCGCGCCACCGACACGGCGACTCTTTACTTCGAGACGCGGACGGGCGTTTTCCAGAGCGCCGACCAAAAGATCGACCGGATCACCCTTTTCCAACTTCTCGGAAACCTTCTCGAAGGCACCATAAACGATGCGTAGGGCAAGGTTCTTCTTGCCGCTCTTCATGATGACATTGACGAGATGGGCTACGAGCGGGCTGCTGTAGCGAATGTCGGGGACAACTTGACGTTTTTCGGCTCTGTGGCGGCGTGACATGACGAAATAGTATGATTAAAAAGAACAGGTTACTTGGCGGCCTTCGGGCGTTTGACACCGTACTTGGAACGACTGCGACGACGTTTTTCAACGCCGGTGGCGTCAAGCGTACCACGGACGATGTGGTAACGGACGCCGGGGAGATCCTTAACACGACCACCACGCACGAGTACGATCGAATGCTCTTGGAGGTTATGGCCCTCGTCAGGAATGTACGAAATAACTTCGTTACCATTCGTAAGACGAACTTTGGCAACCTTACGAATAGCCGAGTTCGGCTTCTTTGGGGTGCGGGTCATGACCTGCACGCACACGCCGCGACGAAATGGGTTACCCGCCAAGGCCGGAGACTTGGACTTGGCACGCACCTGGCGGCGTCCCTTACGAACGAGTTGATTGATGGTCGGCATATCTAAAGATGGTCAGGAAATGAGGAAAAGACGCGGAAACTACCAACCGACAAATTGTCGGCAAGCACTTTTTCGAGAAAAGTAATTTTAGTGAAGATTCGCCGATGATTCGACGTATCTTCGGTTAAAAAGCGTCATCAACCCCGTGGCCGACAACGCGCAAAACTAAACCAGAAATAGGAGGGTCAGAAGACCATGCCGGTAGCAGGCTATGCAAGCCCAAATCCCCGATTTAACGAATTTGCCTCTGAAAAGAATGCCAGAATCAGTCCAAAAAACAAACACCTCCCCTACTCGCGTAGGATAAAAGTCGATTCTATCTGCCACGATATCCAAAGCCGCCAGAATATGACCGGTTCCGCGTCTCCATAAAGACTCCTTGCGCGATTGCGATCCTGAACCAATGCAAATGCTTTACCTAGGTGGAACTATAGGTAATAGATAATAGTTCGGTTTTTTTGTTCGATTGAATTTTAATATTTTTCAAGCAATTGAGCTCTTTTCGTAAACCCTCTGCTTGTGCGCACAAGCTCCTCCTGTTTCGAGGGCGCCCCGCTCCACGTCGCGAATGCGATTGGGTGAACGACAGTCGTGACGCGTTAGACCACGACCACAGAAAATTACCTCCGGCGCGGTTTATCCAAACTTACAGCTAAACGATTACCTTACTTCCTCTCTCACAATGAGGCCTTTGGGCACTAAAATTATGTGCAGCCAAAATACATGGAGATTTATAAAATGTTTAACTACAATATTTAGTGACATTCGACTCTTCGTTTTAGAGCAAAAAAAATCGCCCGGCACGAAGCCGGGCGATTAAATCGAACGGAGCTAAGCTCTACGTTACGATTTTTGGCGGGAGGGAATTAAAGACTCTTTTTTTTCCCCCGAAAAGCAAGCGGAAATTTTACCCTTTTCATGTATTTTGCGGGACGCCCTCGAAGGCCTTTCCTCGTATACAAAAGAAAAGCCGTAGGGGATTCCCTACGGCTTTGAGATTTAACTGAAAGGAACTCCGCTTAGCTGGCGCTTACTTCCGTTTTCACGACGACTTCCTCGGTAACGGGAATGTCGGCCCCGAAGGGAAGACCAATCTTGAGCTTCTTGTAGCTCGGCAGACCTGTGCCCGCCGGAATCAAGTGACCCATGATAACGTTTTCCTTGAAGCCCTTCAGCATGTCGACCTTGCCGAGCGTAGAGGCGTCGGTGAGCACGCGGGTGGTTTCTTGGAAGGACGCAGCCGAGATAAAGCTCTCAGTTTCCAGCGAGGCCTTGGTGATACCCAAGAGAATCGGTTCGGCTTCGGCGGGTTTACCACCGGCTGCTTCGATGCGCTTGTTATCGGTGAGGAACGCCATGCGATCGACCTGTTCACCCCAGAAGTATTCGCTGTCGCCCGGATCGGTGATACGGACTTTGCGGAGCATCTGGCGAATGATGATTTCGATGTGCTTGTCGTTAATCGTCACGCCTTGGAGGCGGTAAACTTCCTGCACCTGTGAGATGAGGAAATCGTAGAGGGCCGATGGCCCGAGGATTTCGAGGATCTCGTGCGGATCAGCCGAACCTTCAGTTAGGTGTTGGCCTTTGTGCACGACGTCACCGGGTTGCACGATGATGTGTTTGCCGGTGGGGATTAGATGCTCTTCTTCCTGGGCGGTTTCTTCGTTTTTAACGACGAGCTTGCGCTTGCCGCGGACAGAGCCTTCGAAGGAAACCACGCCGTCGATACGGGCCATTTCAGCGGCATCCTTCGGGCGACGGGCTTCGAAAAGCTCGGCGACACGAGGAAGGCCACCCGTGATATCCTTGGTCTTGGAGGCCTGACGCGGGGTCTTGGCGAGCAAGGCACCAGGAGCGATGGTGTCGCCTTCGTTGACCGCGATCTGAGCGCCGACGGGAATTGAATAAGACGCGAGCGGCTTATTCTTTTCGTCGCGGATTTCGACCTGCGGATTGAGATCTTCTTTGTGCTCGATGACGACGGTGGCGATGCGGCCCGAGCTCTCGTCGAGCTCGCGCTTCACTGTGACACCTGGGATCATGTCTTTGAAGACAAGTGTACCACCCTTCTCGGAGAGAACGGGGATATTGTACGGATCCCACTGAGCGAGAACCTGACCTTTATCGATCTTCTCGCCATCGCCAATCGGCAGATAGGAGCCGACGACAATGTTGTAGGTCTCAAGTTCTTTATCCTCGCTGTCGATGATCTGGATGGTGCCGGTCTTGTTAAGAACGATGCTGGCGCCGTCGGCCGTGGGGACGAGACGCAGGCCTTTGTACTTAACGATACCGCCGGAGCGGACGCGGATTTCAGGAGTTTTGAAGCCGCCAGACGCAACGCCACCGATGTGGAACGTACGCATGGTAAGCTGGGTGCCTGGTTCGCCAATCGATTGAGCGGCGATAATGCCAACAGAGTCGCCAATTTTGGCGATGCGGCTGGTTGCGGGATTGATGCCGTAGGATTTGGCGTCAATACCAAGCAGCGTGCACGAGGTGAGCGGCGACATAACTTTGACGCGTTCGATGCCGGTTTCCTCGATCTTCGAGGCCATTTCCTCGGTGATGAGTTCGCCAGAACCGACGAGCAGCTCAGTCGGATTAGTTGGATTATAAACGTCGTCGCTGGAGCAGCGGCCGACGAGGCGTTCACGGAGGCCGACGATTTCGTCGTCACCTTCGAAGATGGCTTTCTTCCAAACGCCGTCACGGGCACCGCAGTCGTCTTCAGCGATGATGACGTCCATGGCGACGTCGCACAGTTTACGGGTGAGATAACCGGCGTCAGCGGTCTTGAGCGCTGTATCCGCCAGACCCTTACGAGCACCGTGGGTGGAGATGAAGTATTCGAGGACGGTCAGACCTTCGCGGAAGGACGACAGAATCGGGCGTTCGATGATTTCGCCGGAGGGCTTGGCCATGAGGCCGCGGGTACCGCACAGCTGACGAACCTGCTGTTTGTTACCACGAGCACCGGAATCCATCATGATGTAAACCGGGTTTACCTCAGGACGGCCGTCATTGTTTTCGAGTTTGGCGAAAACAGCTTTGGCAATCTTATCAGTGGTGCTAGTCCACAAATCGATGACCTTATTCTTACGTTCACCTTCGGTGATGATACCCTTATTGAATTGAGCTTCGACTTCGGCGATCTTCTTACGGGTGTCAGCGACAATATCTTTCTTGGCTTCAGGAATGATCATGTCGTCGATACCGATCGAGATACCAGCCTGCATGGCGGCCTGGAAACCAAGTTCCTTCAACTTGTCGAGGGTTTCGACCGTGATCGAGCCGCCCGACGATTTGTAGGTATTGAGGATGAGGTCACCGAGCTTGCTCTTCGGAACCGGGAAGTTAACAAAACCGAGCGCGGCAGGCCAGATCTGGTTAAAAATCACGCGACCAACCGTGGTGCGAATGACTTTTTTATCCTTCTTACCAAAGATCGTATCGCGACCAAAATCTGGATTCGGAACGTCGACCCAGTCGTGTTTTTTCAGCGCGCCATCAAGGACGGCGAACTGCACTTCCTGAAGACCGGCCAGCACCGGGACATGAACATCCTTGGCAGGTTTTGTACGTGGTTCGATGGTTAGATAGTAGGCGCCGAGGACGATGTCCTGCGAGGGCGTCAAAATCGGCTTACCGGAAGACGGCGAGAAGATGTTCGACGTCGCCATCATGAGAAGTTTGCACTCCATGATCGCTTCGAGAGACAGCGGGACGTGGACGGCCATCTGGTCACCGTCGAAGTCGGCGTTGTAAGCCGTACAAACGAGCGGATGAATACGAATGGCTTCACCTTCGATCAGAATTGGTTCAAAGGCCTGGATCGACAAACGATGCAGCGTGGGTGCACGATTGAGGAGCACAGGATGGCCCTTGGTGACTTCTTCAAGGATATCCCAAACTTCAGGGGACTTTTTCTCGATCATCTTGCGGGCACCGCGGACGGTGTGCACGAAGCCGAGTTCCTTAAGGCGTCGGATGATGAACGGCTCGAAGAGGACGAGCGCCATCTTTTTAGGAAGACCGCATTGGCTAAGCTTGAGCTCAGGACCGATGACGATAACGGAACGGCCGGAGTAATCGACGCGTTTGCCGAGCAAGTTTTGGCGGAAGCGGCCTTGCTTGCCCTTGAGCATGTCAGAGAGCGACTTCAGCGGACGGTTGCCCGCGCCCGTGACCGGACGACCGTGACGGCCGTTGTCAAAGAGAGCGTCAACGGCTTCCTGCAGCATGCGCTTTTCGTTATGAAT
>JAYTWC010000276.1:0-3765 GCA_043743635.1 Verrucomicrobiota bacterium
ACCGGCCGCCATACCCACGGCAAAGCGGATAAACTGGTCGAGAAAAAGGCCGCCGCCCCAACCTCAACCGGCGATTTTCCGTTTTGAGCAAGGTTGACGCCTGCGGCGGACTTCGTCACCGGTTTCACTTCCATGTCGAGAAGCGTTGTCCTTGATGGTGCCCCGCGCTGCGACCGGTGCTGTTTCCCGCCCCGGTGGTGCATTTGCAGCGCCTTCCAAGCACTCGAATGCCCGCTTAAAATCGACGTGCTGATCCATCATCGCGAGCTCTGGCGACCGACCAGCACAGGTCGCCTCATCAACCGCATCATCCCTGCCTCACGCATCCACAAATTCCAATGCGAAGCGCCGCCCGCACGCGAATCCATCATCCAACCCGGCCGACCCGTCTGGATCCTCCACCCGCGGGGCGAACCACTTCCCACCGACACACTTCCTTCCGATGTGCAAATCCTGCTTCTCGATGGCAGCTGGAAAGAAGCCGCCCATATGCTCCAAAAAGTCGAAGGCTGGGGCCAGCGTATCCGTTTACCCATGACAGGCCCGGGCCGTTACTGGCTGCGCGGACACCAGGGCGAGGGGCATTATTCCACGGTCGAAGCGCTGCTCTTTTTGCTCAAAGCCCTCGGCCTCACCGCAGCCGAAACCCATCTCCGTAACCAATTCGAACTTCACGTCTACGCTGGTTTGCGGGCCCGTGGCGCCAAAGCGGACGCCGACAAATTCCTCGCCAGCTCACCCGCCCGCGAAGCTTTTTCAGAGCTACTCGAACAACTCCACGAACGCCGCCCACGCGTGTAACCGGAGCCGGAGTTACTCAGCGAAACGGCGCCGTACTGGCCGTGTTCATCGCGTTCGAAACTTCCGATGCCTTGATCGAACACGCTTTCAGTGCCAAATCCCGGCAACTCCGGAAATCAATCTTGCCGGTGCCGAGCATCGGAATGCGCTCCCCTCGAAGAATTGTTTTCGGTATCCAAAGGTTCGGCAAACCTAACTGCGTCAGCGTATCGCGAACGATATCAGGATTTGTCTCTTCCGTCGTCAGCATAACCAACGCCTCTCCACGCACCGGATCAGGCACGCTGACGATCACCACCTTTGGCCCCTCTAACTGTTCCCAGCCAAGGCCGTCTGCCAGCTTCTGCTCAATCGTGGCCAGCGGCACCATTTCTCCCGCAATCTTCGCGAAACGTGACAAACGTCCTTCAATATAGAGAAATCCCGCCTCGTCAAAACGCGCCAGGTCGCCCGTCACCAGCCAGCCATCATGGAAAACTGCGGCAGTTTTCGCTTCGTCGCTCAGATAACCGCCAAATACATTCGCACCGCGCAACAGCAAAATACCGGTCTCCGTCAGAGGCAGATCATCCTTTGTATCGGGATCTATGATACGAGCAGTCAAGCCCGGGAGCATGCGGCCAACCGACCCTAACATCTTACCCGGCTGATGAACTGCAGTCGTCGTGGTAATCGGCGGATCGGGCTGGTTGATATTGGTTACCGGAGTAGTTTCGGTCAGTCCGTAACCCTGCAAAATCTCGATATGGAATTTGTCCATGAACGCATCGTGAAGTTCGAGCGGCATTTTTTCCGCACCAGAGACCACCAACTCCAACGAACGCAATTCACCTGGTTCCGCCTTCTTCAACAACGGCCTCAAGAATGACGGTGCACCGATCAATACCGTCGCCGACTCATCACGCACGGCGTCAACAATCTTCCTCGTGTCAAGCGGGCCGGGCACCGTGACCACGCGACAGCCCCGCAACATCATATACCAAAGTGTGACCGTTGAACCAATACTATGAAAAAGCGGCAAACAGGCGACCACCGTGGCAGTGTCAGGCAAAATCGAAAGCGACGAGATCTGCCAGCAATTGGCCAACAAATTACGGTGCGTAAGCACGACGCCCTTCGGCTCACCCGAGCTTCCGCTGGTAAAGAGCAGGTTCGCCTCCTCATCGCCACCTTCTTTCGGAAGACCGAGCAATACCGGTATCAATTGATTCGGTAGCATCCATATAGCCGTCAGCCACACGAGAACACGCACCTTACCCAGCGCCGCGATCTCACGGCGTAAATCAAGCGTGCGTTCCGGCCAGGGAAAATTCGGGAATTTTACCTTCATCGCGTCAGCTGAAATCACGGTCTTGATTTCCGCCAAGTCCATGCTGGCCTCGACCGCCGAACGCCCGGCCGTAAAATTCAGATTTACCGGAATCTTGCCCGCGCACACCACCGCCAGATTCGCAATCGTACCACCGACACCAGGAGGCAGAACTATACCCACCCGCCTTTCCGTGATCGTGGCCCGGATCCGTCGCGATAACGCGGCCGCAATGCCAAGCAAGCTACCGGCAGTCACCTCACGACGTTCAGCCGTTCGGTCAATCATCTCAATATGACGCGGACGTTTTGCCAGCGAACGCACCACCTCACGCCCCAGATGTCGCTTCAACACCGGACGTTCACTGAAAGCCTGCGCACCCAAATCCAGCAATTCCCGGCGCACACGAGTGGCATCCCCCTGACCGGGAGCGAGTGGTTTTCCAAAACACACGCACACCGGCGTCGGCAACAAGCGTGGCGACTTGAACAAGTACTTGCTGCCTGAAAATGAAAAAACCGAGCCCCAAAGGCCGTCGTGCGCCACCGGCACTACCGGAACTTCGGCCTGACGAGCAACCAACTCAAAGCCCCGGCGAATTTCCATCAACTGACCAGTTCGTGATATTTCACCTTCTGGAAAAATACAAACAGCCTCACCGGCACTAAGCGCCTTCAGAATACGACGCGAACTCTCCAAACTGCTCGTTGGCGACACCACGATTGCACCACCAATTCGCATCGTCCACTCGAAGAACCAGTGATATTTCAACTGTTCGTAAGCGACAAATCGCAAGGGGCGCGGACAGGCCATCTGAATAATCAGCGCGTCGATATATGACAAATGGTTTGGTAAAATCAGCACGCCTCCCTCTACCGGAATGTTTTCCTGCCCGTGGACGCGCACGCGATAGAGGAGTCTAGCCACGACACTCACGGCGATTTGAATCGGCCACGGTAGAAAAGTACGGCGTGATGAGGCTGGTGTTTCCATCAATTCGAATCGTTAGACGAACGAGATGCCTACAAATCTCAATCTTTTCTCAAAATCACGTTGGGCAAATTCCATGGAGAAGATCCACGTTCCCCAATTAAGCCTGCACGCCAACAGTTTATCACGGTCGTTTTTTCCAGGCTCTCAAATCTGCCGCCAGTGAACCGAACCCCGGAAAGTCGTTTTCCAGCCGCCGCGTATCCGCAACGTGGCGACGAGCCTCCTCCACCGCACAGCGAATCTCATGCGGCAAACTCGGTCGTTCAGTGCCATAAACGCGCCACTTGAGCTCGTGCCGGGTGTACGGCGGCCTTCCTATAACCTGTCCCTGCAACCAAGCGGCTTCGGTCACAGATGGATCACGTCCGCACAAATACCAGCCTTCCACCGCAGGCACGGCCACGCCCACCGCTCGAAAAATCCGATCGCGCCCGCGCGCTGGGGGAAATTTTTTCACCGTCTGCCGATACACCGCGCGCAACTGACAGAGCCGGCATTGCGGATGATAATAACCTGGCGCCTCGTGTTCCTGCGTGTGCACAACCGAGTCATCTGCATCCACGACCACGGCGAGCCCGTCAGCGTCCGTATTAAAATGCAAGTGCCGGATGATCGCCGGCATGACCTGCGCCACCGACGGCCAGCCACGCGCACGCAACGAC
>JAYTWC010000277.1:0-1942 GCA_043743635.1 Verrucomicrobiota bacterium
CTTGGCTTCGACTGGCAGATCGGCATCGGCCTCATCAGCTCGCTCGCCGCGCGTGAAGTTTTTGTCAGTACGATGGGTGTGGTTTTCAACGCCGAGGGCGGCGACGAGAGTACCGCCCCGCTGCGTCAGTCGATGGCAAAGGCAAAATGGCCCGACGGACGCCCGCTCTTCACACCGCTCGTTTGCCTCTCGTTGATGATCTTCTATGTTTTCGCCATGCAGTGCATGAGCACGCTCGCCGTCGTAAAGCGTGAAACGAATTCTTGGCGCTGGCCGTTGTTTCAACTGGCTTACATGACTGGTACGGCGTGGATCGCGTGTTTCATCGCCTATCAAACCGGCCACGCGCTCGGCTTTTGAGGAATCAATGATGATCGACAACTGGCAAACGCCCGTCGCTATCGCGGTTGTCCTCATCGCGCTCGCCGCGCTCCTACGCGGCGCGATCGCGAAACGCAAAAAGCCCGGCTGCGGCAGCGGTTGCTGCCCGCCGGACCGGTTTAAAACCAGACTGAAGCACTAAATAACTATCAGCTCAGCCCAATGGCTGCACGCCGAGCGAGCCGTCGAGTTTCTCGCGGTAGGCGCGCGATTCCACGTACTGCAATTTTTCGCGAGCGTGCTCTAAGCGGTTTTTCAGGTTCAAGCGCGCCACGGTGTCGGCGAAGCTTGGGCGGTCGAGATAGGCGTCAAGATAGGTAATGTGGCGTTTCCAAAGGTTCGTCTCGATTTTTTGTTTGGCATCAAGGCGCTCCTTGTACCATGAGCTGACGAGCATGCTGTCGCGGCTAAAGAGCGCGCGGATTTCCGGTGAGTTGAGATCTTTACCTTCGAACTGGCCGTACGCCATGATGTGCAGCAGCGCCTTGAGTGGCGGGCAGGCGAGATTGACACCACCATCGGCGAAATAACTTTCTGCAGTCCGGCGATGCGTCGTGCAGATGTTGTCCATGCCGTCGACAAACACATCCATGCCCTGTAGTTCGGGTTTCAGCATTTCGTCGGTGAAGACGACGTGCGGATGGTTGAACACGCGGCCGAAATAAACGCGTACAAAACGCGTCGTGATGCGATAGCCAAGGCGGCTCGCGAGCACGGGTTTACCGTCGTAAGTGAAGTCAGCGCATTTTTCGAGACAGCCGTCGGCGATCAACGTACGAGCATCGCGCTCCGACGGACTCATGCGTGAAAACACTTCGGGCACAAGCAGGCTGACGTCGTGATCGACGCGCACCTTTGGCCCAACATAACCAGCCGCTGAGAGGAAAACATCGTGGCCAGTCAAGATCAGCGAGATGAGCGCGGCGTTGAGATCGATCACCGGAGGCAACGCGTTGAACGGGCCTTTCGTCAGCGCGCCTTCGGAGCCGGCGCCGGTGGTCGAGGGCGATTTGCCGGTCATGCTACTGATGAACTCCATAAACGCCTCGGGCAGTTCGAGGTAGTGCACGGGATTGAAAACAGCGAGCGGGCGAATGCCTTTTTCCGGCGGGTTGTTGCGCCGTCCGGGCACCACAATGCTGACTGGAGAGTGAACGGGTTCCTCTGGGTTGATGCAGCGATGCAAACGCGCAGAAATCTCGGCAAGATAAGTGCCGCGCGCGTCGGTGACGTCGGGCCGCAATTGGAGATAGCGCGGGTTTTTGGTTGGTTTGCCGTCGACAATGCGAGGATGAGCCGACGAAACAAAATACTTCGGCGAAGCACCGTTCACCGCAGCGGCCTTGATCAGCTGCTGCATGGGCGCGGTGTAGGCGTTGAAGCCAATCGCGTCTTCGATAATTTCACGAGCGTTGTCGCCGTTGAGTGGTTCGTAATTGGAGAGGAACGTGCCGGGCGAAGCCATGTCGGCTTCGGCTTGGTGATCGTAGCCACGGTGAATGGCGTCGTCAGGGCGCTGGAAGAGGCGGGCTTCGCAGTTTTGCACGAACTTAAGCGAAGG
>JAYTWC010000278.1:0-2459 GCA_043743635.1 Verrucomicrobiota bacterium
AAGTTCGGTGTACCGGCGACGTTTTTAGATCCGGGGCCGTTCAAGACGAAATTCGACGACGAAGGCGAACTGCGCTACATCGCGGAGATCTCAAAATGCGCGCCTGATCTTGTGGTGCTGGCCGGTTTCATGCGAATTTTGAAACCACGGTTTATCGACGCTTTTGCTGGAAAGATCATCAACCTGCATCCGAGTTTGTTGCCGAGTTTTGCCGGGTTGGACGGCATCGGGCAGGCGTGGCGGCGCGGTGTGAAGGTGGCGGGTTGTACGGTTCATTTTGTCACGGCCGAGGTGGATGGTGGTCCGATTATCGATCAGACGGCGGTGCGTATTGAGGATTCAGATACGCTTGAATCGCTGGAAGCGAAGATTCACGCGGCCGAGCATGCCTTATTGCCGGTGGTGATTGCACGGTTGGGTCTGGGCTGAACTAACGATTATCGGCTAGAATTGGCGTCAAGGAAGGCCCGGACTCTGGCGTAATTCTCCTGGGCGTTGACGTTGTTGGGATCGAGTTGAAGCGCCGTTTGAAAGGCGCCGATGGCTTTGTCGAGCTGTCCTAGTTGGCCATGGAGCATGCCAAGGTTGTTGAAAAGTTCAGCACCAGGTTTTTCGCGAACGAGTTTCTCGCACTCGATTACTGCTTCGGCGGTGTGACCGGTTTGTGCGAGTGCCCGGGTGAGATTTAGGCGGGTTTCGAATGGTTTAGGATTTAGGCGGATGGCGTCGCGTAGGTGTTGAAGCCCGTCGGTGTCACGTCCGAGCATCAGAAGGGCGATGCCGAGGTCGTTGTGGGCTTCGGCGGAAGTCGGGTCGACGCGCAAGGCGTGTTTGAATTGGTTCACGGCTTCGTCGACGCGGCCGAGGTTGCGGAGCAGCGTGCCGTAATTCGTAAGGGCGTCGATTTCGTCGGGACTCTCGGTGAGCGCGGTTAAATAATGCTGTTCGGCTTCGGCGGCGCGGTTGAGTTTTACCAGTGCGTTGGCGAGGTTGAAATGGGCCGCTGGGTCATTGGGAGCGAAGGCGAGTGCTTTTTCGAGATGCGGCAATGCTTGTACGTACAACTCGCAATCCATCAATGCCGAACCGCAGCCTGCCTCTAAGTTGGTCTTTCCTGGGGCGAGGCGCATCGACCTTTCGACGAGGGCTAGTCCGTCTTCGCGTTGACCGAGTTTAATGAGCGCCTGGCCGAGATTGTTGTGTGCCTCGGGATAGTCTGGCGAAAGAGCGAGCGCTCGCTGGAAAGCGATTGCTGCTTGTTGGGGACTCTTTGCTTTGTGGAGCTGGAATGCACCGAGATTGTTCCATGCACGATGGTTGTCGGGGCGTTTGGCAACGACATCGGCCCAGATGGTTAATTCGGTTTGGTAGTCGGCGTTGCGTTGGATGGTAAAGGCTGTGGCCGATAAAGTAAGTAGGACCAAAGGAAGCCAAAAATAACGACCGAGCCAGCGGTGGACGAGGAGGACGAAGCCTGTGATTAGCGCGGCGAGCGGCAGGTACATGCGGTGCTCGGCAATGGTTTGGGTGACAACAGGGATCACGCTCGAACTCGGTGCGAGAATGGCGAAAAACCAAAGACTAGGGAAACCGAGCAGAGGACGACGGACAAGCGCCAGGATCGTCGCGGTGAGGGCGCCGATCATCGCCAGTCCGCACGGAACGACGATGGCGTAGTTGGTTTCGATTAGGGTGCCGTAGTCGAGGGTGAGCTGCGCGGGCCAAACCGTTAGCAAGAGGTAACGCGGAAGGGCGACCGCTTGCGTGCCGACATAGCCCCACCAAGTAACGGTTTCGTTGAGGCCGACCGAGCCGCCGCGTCCGCGTTCAGCGGTGACGAACCAGGCGAGGAGAATGAGTGTTGAGGCAAGGCAGAGATGGAGTTTACCGTGGCGGTGCCAGGCCGTGCGAAATGAACCGCTGATAAAAGTGCGGTCGCAGAAGAAGATGATGAAAGGTGCGGTGGCCATGACCTCTTTTGTTCCCATGCCAAGAAGGCAGGCCGAACAGGTAAATAGAAACCATGGGAAAGAACGTGAGGAGGAATAGCGGATGAATCCGTAGAGCGTGAGCAGATAGAAAAGGCCGACGAGGGATTCAGCGCGTTGAACGATGTAGGTGACGGATTCGGTCTGGAGTGGATGAACGGCCCAGAGTGCGGCGACGAACCAGGCGAGCAGCGGCGAGCGCAGGGTGTGCCGAACTACAGCCCAGAGTGTGAGCGCGGCGAAGGCGTGGATCAGGAGGTTGCCGTAGTGGAAACCAGTGGGCTTGGGACCCGTGAGCGCGTGATTGAGGGCGAAGGAGGCGTTGAGTACGGGTCGGCCGCTGACGGTGATGCCGTTTTGACTGGGCGGAGAAAAAGCAGTATCCAAGTGACGGATACTCATGTTTTGCGGTATTGACTCGACGTCGTCGAAAATGAACGGGCCGTTAAAGCTGTTATGGTAGGCCACGAA
>JAYTWC010000279.1:0-3931 GCA_043743635.1 Verrucomicrobiota bacterium
GGTGCCGCTGGCAGAAAAAAGGTCCACATTCCTAGCTAATATCGGCGTTAAAATTCACAGACAGGCAACCAGCCGAACCATCGGTATGGGATTGCGCAGGGGCATCTCTTTTGTTGGATTTCACGTTATGAATCTCCCGCAATGGTCGGTTGGCGTTCTATTTGTATCATGCGCATCTGCGTTCCTGTCGCCCGCACAGGCTGAAGAAAAATCGGCGAGCGAAGTGATCATCAAAATGGATCCCTACGTCGTGTCGGGAGAACGCGTGCTGCCACCGCCCGAATCTTGGCGCTATGTATCAGTTCCGGCCCTGGAACGAACCAAGGGCAACGACGTCCTGGTCGCACCTGGTTACGAAGTGCTCTCGAATCTCTCGGAGAAAAACACCAGGATCTTTGTCGAAGAGCTTCAACTACTCCAATTCACCGGCACCTTGTTCTGGCCGCTCGTTGAGCGCACCCTGCCGCGGCACCCGCCCATGATCATCGTTTTGGACAGAACCAAGCAGGCGTGGTCCGCAAAGGATAAAACCAATCCGCTTTCCTGGCAAGGAGACCCAATTACCGCCACGGCCGGGTCATCAACCGGATTTGACTCCTCGCAATTCCGGACCGGCCTACAAAGCCTGACTCCCATGCAGGGCTTTGGGTCTGATCCGCTTGCCGACCCAACGCTCACCGCTAACCCCATGGGGACGCGAATCACGCCAAGTAACCAGGATCCGAATAATCCCGACCCAACCGCTCCAGACACCTATGAGCCAGACCCCTTTGCCAAACGAGGCGGTCGACGGCTGCCAGCCGGCTTCACCCATGTGCGCGCCGAAAATGGAATTGTTGCCGCACAGGTTAATGCCGACAAACCTTTGGCTGCCGCAGACGAGCTGCCGACCGAGGAAGCTCTGGCAGATGACTTGAGCGGAAAAATCGCTGAATTCGCCCTGGCTTCGCTTCCTCAAAAACCGCCGCTCTGGTTCCGATCAGGAATGGGATGGCTGGTCGCAACAACCCAGGTGAGCCCTACGCGTATCATCTTTGGTGATACAAAAGGCATGTTCGACAAGAATGAAACCATGCCTCCCCTCGCGGCGTTGCTCACCAAAACAGAAGCCCTGACCTACGAAGACGATTTACTGGCAGCCGCCTTCACTCACTACGGCCTCTGCGGAAACGATAATAAAAACGCAGCAAAGTTCATGACCCTCGTTGAACGCCAAACTCAAGGTCCAATCACGGCACCGCAATTCAAAGAGATAATGGGCTCCAGTATCGAGGAAATGGAAGTCACGCTGGCAAATTACGCACGTAATTTTGCTTCTTATAAATCGCATGAGGTAAAAGATTTGCCCCCGATGACGCCATTCGCCGTGCGCGAGGCAACGCAGTCTGAAGTCGCACGGCTGCAAGCCGAATCGTTAATTACACAGCATAAACCCGATCAAGCCCTCAACGCCCTGCGCATCGCCTACTGGCGCGGTGAACGCGATCTAGCCATGCTCTCAGTTTTGGCTGACCTCGAGGAACAACAAGGGTCATTGGATCGCGCACGCAAAATCAGCCAAGCCCTCATAACCCTGCCCGCACCGCCGCCGCGCGTTTTTCTGGTGGAGGCGCGCCTGCGTTACCGCGACATCCTCGCCAACAAAAAGCCCGGGGAAAAGATAACCGCCAAAGAAACCCAAATCGTCATGGGCCCGCTCGGGCGCGCCGTGCAAGCCGGACAGAGTTCCGAGGATGTCTGGACCTTCTTCTCCGACGTCGTGCTGCGCAGCGGCGGCCGGCCCCACGAGAGCATCACAACGCTGCTCGAACGTGCATTAAAACGGTTCCCGAACAACGCTCACATTCAGGAAGCTGCTTCCTTCGCAAAAACGCCAACCGTTTCCACACCGGCAACAACACCGTAGCCTTACGGATCAAGCACCCTTTCTGAGCCGCATGCACATTCCCGTAGGGGCACAGTCTTGCTGCGCCCGTTTCGAGATTGCCACCCCGGGTGCAACGAGATTGCGCCCCTACGCTGAAGGATGACTATTTAGAAATTTTTATTTCAGATACTTGACCACCGCCTCGGTGCGGGAACGCACGTGAAGCTTTTCGTAGATATGCTTGAGATGGCTGTTCACGGTCTCGAGCCCGATCGACAGTTTGTCCGCGATCTCCTTTGAAAGGCAGCCTACCACGAGTAGTTGCATAATTTCCTCCTCGCGTCGGGTTAGCTTTTCGCCCGGACCAACATCAGGCCTGCGAAACGACTGAATGACCTTGCGTGCGACCTCGCCGGTCATCGGCACGCCACCCTCCCGAACTTCTTGAATAGCCCGAACCAAGCCCTGTGCAGCAGTGCGCTTGAGTAAGTAACCGCTAGCACCGGACTCCAACGCCTTGTATATCTGCTCGGTGTCTTCGTGCACGGTAAACATGATGATCTGCGTATCCGGCAAAATCCGTTTAATCCGCGAAGTAGCTTCAATACCCGTGCCGTCCGGCAACTGAATATCCATGATAATAACATCAGGCGAAAGTTGCGGGATCTTCTGGAGAGCGGTGCGCAGATTACGACACACGCCGACACAGGTGAGCGAAGGCTGCTCTGAAATAATTTGTTCCAGCTCTTCGCAGATGCCGGCGTTGTCCTCAACGAGTGCGACTTTTATAGCCATAAAATTGATTTAGTTGATCTTGTTTGGTTTGGCCCCTGATCCTCCCTGAATCGGGACACATAGAATAACAAGGGCGCCAGCGCCCGAATGGCTTTCGATCGTAATCCGACCATTCAACTCGGCCGCTCGCGTGCGCATGTTGTTCAAACCATTGCGCTCCGCATGTTCCTTGAGCAAGGGCTCAAAGCCCATGCCGTTGTCCTGTATCCTAAGTTCAAATACATGATCAACAATTTGAAACGTCAACGTAACCGTGGTCGCCTTGGAATGTTTCAGCACGTTGTTCATCGCCTCTTTACTGATGGCGAGCACCTCGTGCTGGGCTTCAATCGCAAGCGGTAGCGCCGGCACGGTTTCCGCGCCTTCCAGCCGACACTCAATCCCGCTTCCATCAAAAAACAGCCTCGCATAACGTCCGATGAACGAAGCCAGGCGGTCCCAGGAATTATTCTGCGGACTGACGGTCCAGACGATACTCTCAAGATCCGTGGCCAAACCCTGCGTGCGACGAATCAACAACCCAAGCGTCTTCTCAATTTCTTCCAAATTGCGATGACGCCTGAGCCGCTCCGCCAGCAAACCGATCTGCGTCAGGCTGCCGCCCAGTTCATCGTGAAGATTGCGAGCGATACGCGCACGTTCGCGCTCGAGCGCGTGTTCTTTTTCCAATCGCTCCAGCCGCACCCGCATCTTTCGCACCGACCAGATGCGCGCCAACCAGGCCACCAGCGCTATCGCCAGCACAAGAACTAAGAAAAAGAACCAACGTGTCTGCCACCAAGCGGCCGCCACATGAATGAGCAGATTTGACTCCTGCTCAGCCCATACACCACTTTGATTTGTCGCAGCCACAACCAGCCGATAATTGCCGGCCGGCACCCGCGCATAAGACGCAATTCGGTCTTGATCCACGTCGATCCAATCTCGGTCAAAACCTTCGAGCTTATACCGCACAGAGACATGCTCCGGATGCGAATAGTCCAGGACCGCAAGACGGATTCTAATGCGCTGCACCCCGGCGGGAACCTCGAGCCGCGGCTCAAACGTGCGCACCACCTGCTGATCAAGTCGGACCTCATCGATATAAAGCGGCGGCGGTGTGCGTGGAACCGCCACTGCACCGGGATCAAAACCGACCACGCCTTTATGAAAAGTAAACCAAAGCCGTCCATCCTGCGCCTTCCAAGCTCGCGGCTGACCGCCTCCCGGTGCCGCCGCATCCTGCAACCCATCGTCAGCACCAAAAAGAGCTGTGACCACCCGCGTACC
>JAYTWC010000280.1:0-6137 GCA_043743635.1 Verrucomicrobiota bacterium
AGGTTGAGCGATTGCTCTGCTACATTGATTTTCTTCTTCGCGAGCAGCACCGCATAAAACTTCGAGCGCACACTGAAGAGCGAGTTATTGATGACCGAACGAAGTTCAAACAACGCAGCTTCGCGACGAAGCTTTTGCGCAGAGATCGACGAACTGATCGCGCCTCCCGCAAACACACTTTGCGTGACGGTCAGCTCAACCGACCAATCCTGATCGGTAACGCCGCGCTGGTAGGGTTCGAGACGTTTCTCATCAAACTTCGTATAATAATAACTCATCCCGACATTCGGGATGCTGCGCGCACGGATTTCGATCAACAGACCATCCTGTTGCTTGATGCGTTCGCGTGCCTGCCGGATGGCGAAATTATTCTCGATGGCGAAACCGATCGCTCCCGGCAAATCGAGACGCGGCGGGACCTCGCGCGAAGGTTCAGGCGCGGCGAACGTCGCAACCGGCAAAGCTGCCGCAAAGGCAAGAAACACAGTTTTAAGAGTGAAGTTTCTCATGAAAAATAGAGGAAATGATTATTTGGCGGGAACCGAGTCAGCCACCGGCAATTGATGCGGTTTGGCAACGGGTGTAGATTTGGGAGTTCGATGGTCTTTGGCGATGAGCATATAAAATGCTGGCACAACGAAAAGCGTGAAAATTGTACCCACAGCCATACCCACTACGAGCACCCAACCAATTGAATTACGCGCTGCAGCACCAGGGCCTTTCACAAAGATCAGCATGAGATGGCCGAAAACCGTGGCCGCCGAGGTCATCAGCACAGGACGCAACCGGGTAGCAGCAGCGCGTCGGATGGCTTCGAGCTTAGCCACACCCTGCTCTTGAAGCTGGTTGGCGAACTCCACGATCAAGATGCCGTTTTTGGCGATGAGGCCCACCAATGTGATCAGACCGATCTGCGTGTAAATGTTAAGCGAGGTTTTCCAAAGGAAGACCGGCAACATCGCGCCCACGACCGCGAGCGGAACCGAACCCAACAAAATAACCAGTGGATCGCGAAACGAATTAAACTGCGC
Organism: Verrucomicrobiota bacterium; assembly: GCA_043743635.1. GTDB lineage: Bacteria > Verrucomicrobiota > Verrucomicrobiia > Opitutales > Opitutaceae > JADKHC01. Next base: position 1,032 of record JAYTWC010000280.1, read on the forward strand.
TGCGAGCACGAGGAAAATCAGCAGGAGCGCGAGCAATCCAGTCTTCCAAAGCGCACTGCCTTCTAGGCGCAATTGACGCGACTGACCGCCGTAATCGATCGAATAACCGACCGGCAGAATCTCGGCCGCCTTAGCCTCAAGCTTTTTCAAGGCGTTGTCGATACTGGGACCGACGCCGATGATCTTGACGGAGTTTAGCTGTTGGAAACGGTTTAGGCTGCGCGGCTGCACGGTGTGTTTGAGCGTCGCGATGGTCGAGAGAGGGATGAGTTGGCCCTTGGGTCCGCGCACATGGTAGTTAAGCAACTGGTCGGCGTTGAGACGCTGGCCGCGCTCCACCTGCGGGATCACGCGGTAGCTGCGACCCTCGTTGACGAACCGGTTGACGTAACCACCGCCGAGCATCGAGCCTAGATCACGGGCGACGTCGCTCAGATTGAGCCCCATCGAGGCGACTTTGTCCTTGTCGATTTCGATCTCGACCTGGGGAAGATCAAACTTCAAGTCGCTATCGGCAAAATAGAACGTGGGTGCAGCGTTGGGATCATTCGCATCGGTGTTGGCGTAGAGCATCAATTTCTGCGCGTAGTCATAAATCTCGCGATGTTCTGCAGTGGAACGAACGACAAATTCGATGGAATAGCTGCCACCGGCGGGAAGTGGATCGGGCGTGGTCACCACGACATTGACGCCCGGTATGGCTGCGGCCTGGCCTTGCAAGGACTCCTGGATTTTTATGGAGGAGCGCGTGCGTTCCGTCCAGGGCTTGAGGATTGCGCCAGCAAAACCGAAGTTGGAACCGGTGATTTGAAACGACGTATCGTACTCGGGGAAGCTGGTGAACATTTTCTGCACCTGCTGGGCAAAGAGCACGTTCTGATCAATCGTCGAGGTCGGCGACGGAATAAGGATGCTGAACACCACGCCCTGATCTTCCTTTGGCGCGAGTTCACTTTGTGCGAATTTGAAGAATGGAATCAGTAACACGGTCATCATGACCGAACCAGTCAGGACGTATTGAATCCAAACATAGCGACGACGGAGCATCAGGTCGAAAAGGAAGACTGAAATCGAGCCGAGCACCGAAGCCGCCGCCAACCCCATCATCAAGGGCATCGCTGCGGCCTTGGCGGTATCCACTCCGCCCACCAATGCAAAAACACCCAAGGCCAAGGGCCAAAGTGGTATCCAAGCAATCCAGGACCAGAGCAATAGCGGCCACGAAAAACGACCTCCTTCGCGAACCTTTAACATCGCTCCAATCATGCGATCGTAGAAGGCACGAAAACGATCGAAGTCGCGATTAATACGTCCGCTGAAGCCCTGCTCCTCATGATCATGATCCTTGAGCAGGTAGGCGCTCATCATAGGCGAGAGCGTGAGCGCGACAAATCCAGAAACCGCCACGGCACCCGCGAGAGTCATCGCAAATTCACGGAACAGCGCGCCGGTCAGACCGCCTTGGAAAGCAATTGGGGTGTAAACCGCAGCGAGCGTGATCGTCATCGAGATAACCGGCCCAACCAGTTCACGAGCACCAAGAATGGCCGCGTCGATCTGCGTTTTGCCTTCACGAACGTGACGTTCGATATTTTCGACCACGACAATCGCGTCGTCGACCACGATGCCCACCGCGAGCACGATTGCGAGCAAGGTGAGCAAGTTGATGGTGAAGCCGAAGGCAACCATCAGAATCATCGCACCCACCAGTGAGAGCGGCATCGCGACGATCGGAATCAGGACCGAACGGAACGAACCCAGGAAAAGATAAATCACCACCATGACGATGAGCAGGGTCTCGAGCAGCGTGGTGAGAATTTCATGGAGCGCATTGTCGATGTATTTGGTGCCATCGTACGCGATCTTGGCTTTCAAGCCGGCGGGAAGGGCCTCCTCGATTTCAGGCATGACGCTGCGCAACCGTTTGACGACTTCGAGCGTACTCTCCGTCGGCAATACCCAGATACCCATGAAGGTGGCGGTCTCGCCGCCAAAACGCACCTCACTGTCATAATTCTCAGCACCGAGTTCGACGTCGGCGATATCTGCGAGACGGATAATGGTACCATTGCGCTCAGCCACAACCATGCGTTTGAACTCATCTGCATTTCTCAGATCGGTGTTGGCGATCAGGCTGACGCTGATCATCGAGCCCTTGGTCGCACCGACGGCAGCGAGCGCATTGTTTGACTGCAAAGCCTGGCGGACCTCGGAAGGGCTGATCCCGCGCGCGGCCAGTTCATCAGGCTTCATCCACACACGCATAGCGAAAACACGTCCGCCCAGAATGTCGGCCCGTTGCACGCCCTTCACGGAGGAAAGGCGTGGCTGAACGAGTCGGCTGAGATAATCGGTGATCTGGTTTTGATCGAGGGTGTCCGAGTAGAAACTGAGGTACATCGAGGCGAACTGGCTGTCGCTGGATTCCACGTTGATGGTGGGCGACTCGGCTTCCGGTGGCAATTGGTTGCGCACCTGTTCGATCTTGGAACTGATCTGGGTCAGCGCCGCGTTCGTGTCGTAGTTGAGCCGCAGATACACCTTGATGGTGCTCAGGCCAGCGTTGCTGGTGGACTCGATATAGTCGATGCCATCGGCGCTGGAGATGACGCGTTCAAGTTGGGTGGTGATGTAGCCACGGACCGTGTCGGCGCTGGCGCCGAAATAGACGGTCGAGACGTTGACGACGGCGCTATCACTGCGCGGATACTGCCGGGTGTTGAGCTTGAAAAAGGCAACAACACCGACGACGAGGATGACGATGTTCACCACCAGCGCGATGACGGGCTTGCGGATGAAGAGATCAGTAAAGCTTTTCGAGATCATGAAAAATGAATTCCGACTAGATATGTCGATTGGTTAAGCGAGCTGCGAGGTGGAACCAGGGGACGCCCCCGGCTGCAACGGCGATGCGTCAAATCAGGTATTGGCCGGCTTAGGAGCAGGATCGCTCGTGGGCTGCACGGTATTGTTCACCTGCACGGGCATATTGCTGCGCAATTTAAAAACGCCTGAAGTGACCACTTGTTCACCTGGTTTAACCCCGCCCTCGATGGCGACGAGGTCGCCTTTGGTGGCTCCGGTTTTTACGAACTGCTGGCGGGCGCCAAGGTACTCCTTGCCGTCCTTGCCCTTTATTTTTTCGACAATGAAGACCGAGTTGCCGTACGGCGCATAAGCGATGGAGGTCGCAGGAAGAACGATCTGGGACTCGCCGGCCGGTAGGCCGACCTCGACCTGAGCAAACATGCCTGGCCGAAGTTTCTCGGCGGGGTTCGCCAGAGTGGCTTGCACTGAAATATTTCGCGTGGCCGCATCCACCACTGAATTGATGGCTGTAATCGTGGCATCAAAGGCGGTGCCGTTGAAGGCGTCGACTTTTACCCCAACCTTCTGACCGATGGAAAGTTGCGGCAACAGGCGCTGCGGGATGTTGAAATTCACGTAGAGCGTTTCGAGGTTTTGCAGCGGCACAAGAGCCAGACCGCGCGAAACGTACTGGCCAAGATTCACGGAACGGATGCCGATCCGGCCATCGAAGGGCGCACGCACGGACTTCCGTTCGATCGTGGCCTTGAGTGCGGCGACGTTGGCCTCGGCTTGGTTCAATTGAGCGGTTGTTTGATCGAGCTCGGCTTGACTGATCGAGTCCTTGCCCAGCAGTTCGGTGGCGCGCTTCGAGCTCAAACGGGCCAGCGCCAGCTGAGCTTCGGCCGCACGCAACTGAGCGCTCTCCACCGTGCTATCAATTTCCATGAGCAAATCGCCGGCGTGGACCGCCGCGCCGTTTTCAACCGACACCTTCACCAGGGCGCCATCGGCATCGGCACTGATGGTGACGCCCTGAACGGGAGCCAGCGTGGCGATGCTGTTAATAACCGGCTGCCAGTTTTCGGCGCGCGCCTCGGTCGTGGTCACTGAAGTAACCGGCCTTTCATGCGACTGAGAGGACATGTCTTTGATCTGCGCCACCTTGACCGCACCAAGCCCTACCACTAAGACGGCAACCGCAGAAAGCGTGATGATGAATTTCTTGAGCATATGATTTTGTGAACAGTTATAGATTGAAAATTGGTTTTCTGAATTAGCGAACGCCTCCGGCAATAATCACCCATGCTTAACACAGCTGACCGCCGCCGCCGGATCCTCGCCGTTGATGATAGCGACTTGCGCACTGATTTTCCCGAGCAGACGCACCAGTGTCGTGCGCTCCGTTTCGGACAAGCACGCCATCAACTTGGCCTGACGCTTAAAATGTCCCGGCAGTATTTTGTTAAGCAACGTCGTGCCCTTCGCCGTCAGGCTCACGGTCATCATACGACGATCTTTCGCATCGGGTACGCGCTTCACCAAACTATCCCGCTCGAGCGTGTCGATCAGCCCCGTCATGGTAGCACGGGTACAACCGGCCATTTCGGCGAGTTCGGCCGGAGTAATGATTTCGCCTTTCTCTCCACAGGCCTGTCGCTTGAGCAGCAGCATGAGCACCGTAAAACGTCCCGAGGAAACGCCGTGAGCGGACAAATATTCATGACCGAACTCCAGGCAATCGGTACCGACTCGCAGCAAATGCAGATAGGCCACCATCGCCGATGGATCGAGGTCGGGGAATTGTTGCGCCGCCTCTTGGAGGCACTCGTAGCGCGGTAGATTCTTTAGAAAGAGATGAGCCATGAAGCAGGAACAGTGAGGAGCCTGATAATTAGGAGGCTAATCATATAAAATCAAGTACGCCGTTAAGATTTTTCTGAGAATTTTTCTCCAGCCACAAAACGTGACGGCCGTTAACGTTAACTCCTGCAACACAAAAACAAAAAGGGCGGACCAGTGAGGGGCCGCCCTTTGACAAAGAAACAGATGAAGGAATTCTTGCTTACAATGCCTGCACGGCAGCGACAACGGCCTCAGCCGTGATACCGAGTTCCTTGAACACGGTCGGGCCAGGAGCGCTGATGCCGAACCGATCGATACCGATCACCTTGCCATCGAGTCCGACGTATTGGTGCCAGAGACCGGTGACGCCGGCTTCGATCGCGACGCGCTTGCGCACGGCCTTCGGGAGAATGCTCTCGCGATATTCAGCGGATTGGCGGTTGAAACGCTCGA
>JAYTWC010000281.1:0-13768 GCA_043743635.1 Verrucomicrobiota bacterium
TATATGAATAGCGAATGGTGGGCGACGACGGAGCGACTTTTCTCGCCGAGCGTCGGTTTCTATTTCCGCGATGAATCGTATCTTGATGTTCGTGAATCCAACGGCCGCACGGTGCATTGGTCGCGAGGCAATGGTTGGGTATTTGCGGGTCTTTGCCGGGTGCTCGATTTATTTCCCAAGGAACATCCCGACTATCCGCGCTATCAAAAACTTTATCTGGACATGGCTGCTGCCGTACTCAAGGCGCAACAGCCAGATGGTCTTTGGCGGGTTGGTTTGCTGGATCCTGTGGCGCATCCAGCGCGCGAGACGAGCGGGAGTTCGTTCATGGCGTTTGGTTTGGCTTGGGGCGTGAATCGCGGATTGCTGGACAACACGAAGGTCGAGCCAGCGGTGCGCCGTGCGTGGAATGCGCTCGCGGCCTGCGTGACCCTGGAAGGTAAATTAGAACACGTGCAGCCGATCGGTGCCGCGCCGCACGGTTTTGATCCACACCACACCGAACCCTTTGCCGTCGGTGCATTCCTGCTCGCGGGGAGCGAAGTATTTCGGTTGGCGAAACCTTAACAGCGCGCCAGCCGTCCAGACTAGATCGACTTCAGCGCGTAGGCCATGGCGTCACCGATCTTGTCGATTTGTTCGTCGGTGTGGCGCGCGGAGATCGCGGTGCGAATGAGGTCTTTGCCGGGCGGCACCGCCGGGGCGATCGACATCACGGTGAAGACGCCTTTTTCAAGAAGAGCTTTCCAGAAGAGATAAACCCGTTCCTTAGAACCAAGAATAATAGGGATGGCGGGTGTTTCGCTTTCCCAGGTGTCGAGCCCGAGGCTGTGCAGGATGTCGCGGTAGCGCTTGGTGTTTTTCCAGAGGCGTTCGAGGTGCTCTGGCTCCGTCTGCATGATTTCGAGTGACGTAAGGGCGCAGGCGGCCTGGCTGGGGCTGAGAGCAGCGCTGAAAATGGTTTGCTTGGAATTGGTGCGCAGGTACTCGATGACCTCGCGCGAGGCGGCGATGAAACCGCCGGTACTGGCGAGCGATTTGGAGAGGCTGCCGCAGATGATGTCGACCTTATCGTTAAGACCAAAGTGGTCGACCGTGCCGCGGCCCTGTTTGCCGAGGACGCCGAACCCATGGGCATCGTCAAGGACATTGAAGCAGTTGTACTGTTCTGCGATTTCGATGATTTCAGGGAGTCTGGCGATGTGGCCTTCCATCGAGTAAACGCCTTCGACGACGAGCATCTTGGCCAGTTTCGAGTCGACGGAAGCGGCGACCTCGCGCAGGTCGATAGGGTTGTTGTGCGAGAAGCGCTCCACCGTGGCCATTGAAAGACGGATGCCGTCCCAGAGGCAGGAATGGATGTTTTTGTCGGCTAGGATAACGTCGCCCTTTTGCGCGAAAGTGGCGACGCTCGAGAGGCAGGAAAGATAACCGGCGGCGTGAACATGGCAGGCTTCGCGTCCGAGAAAGGCGGCGAGCTTCTCTTCGAGTTCGACGTGATAAGTGCGCGAGCCATTAGAAGTGCGGGCACCCGTCGTGCTGGTTCCCCATTTGAGGAATGAGGCGCGGCCAGCTTCGATGACCTTGGGATGAAAAGAGAGGCCGAGATAATCGTTGCTCGAAAGCATGATCATATCGCGGCCGTCGAGACGGACGGACGTGCCCTGTTGCGCCTCCATGGCGTGATAGTAAGGCGCGTACTTTAGACGCATCTTCGTCGGATAGTCGTCGTGGCAACGATCGAGAATAGCCTTTTTGTTTTTCGAAAAGAATGGAAGCCCCATGGAAGCCGGAGAGATTAAGCGTTCCGGACGTGGAAATGAAAGGGGAAAGTTAAGCAGTCGGAATCAGCCGCGTCGGGGCAAGTCGTGGAGCCAGGAGAGAAATTCGTCGGCTTGGCTTGCCCACGTCTTAAAAGTTCGACGCAGGGCAGCTTGGCGAGCGGTTTCGAGTGCGGCGGGTTGTGTGAGCCACTCAGCCATCGCAGCGGCGAGCTGAGAGGCGTCAACCTGATCAAGCGCTTGGCATCCACCGTCGCAGGCCGATTCGCCGATGGCACCACGGGCGGAGCAAATGCACGGTTTGCCGTGAGCGAGGCTTTCCTGAACAGGCAGACCAAATCCTTCCATGAGCGAAGGATAAACCGTGAACTTACTCGCGGCGTAGGCGGTGGCGAGCGTGGTGTCGTCAACGGGGCCGTCATAGCGGAGTGGATACGCGGCTGCTTGAAGAGAGTGGATTTTTTCGAGTGCAGGCCTGCCGGTTTGGGGATGCGCGAGACCGATCAGGCGCAGTTCAAAGCGCAGTCCCTGTTTCCAGAGTTGTTCGCAAGCGTCGAGCAGCGCGATGTGATTTTTACGGCCTTCGATCGAACCAACACAGAGAACTACCGGTAGCTCAGAAAGTGACGGTGTCGGGACGGAGTGGTTGGAGGGAATCTCAACTGCGTTGGTGATCGTGACGACCGGCGGTGGATTTGCCACGCCCAACCAGTTCCAGTAATCAATCAAGGATTGTCGTGAATCTTCGGATACAGCAGCGATGCCGTCGAATGCCAGCAACTCACGCAGGTACGCAGGAAACCGGGCAACGGTTTTTACCGGGGTGAACTCCGGGAGCTTCAAGGCGATGGCGTCGTGAAAAATCGCTACGCGCGGACCGCGCACGCTCGCAAAAAGCGCGGGGTAAGCGCGTGCGATCTTGGCGGAAAAGATCTCTGGCGCGATCAGGGCGTCACCGATCGGGCAGGCGGATTTGGTGTTGAAGAGGCGCCGGGCATAGCCGCCAAGGCGTACGTTGAGCGGCCACTGAGCACTCCTATGGGCAGAGCCGGCTCCGAGCGCGTCGGTCAAGTTCTCGTGCTCCCATGGCTGGAGTTTACGCCAAGCATCTTGGTGCGGATCAAAGCAGACGGGGATGGTCGGTTTCTTGGCGCTTATTGCCGCAGTTATCGCACGCACGACCCGTTGCACGCCGGTTTGCGCTCGGGTGTGGCTGGTGTGGGAAACATCGAACAAAATCATGGCGACGTAGGGACAATAGAAGGCGAAGGCCTGTCATTGAAAAACGAACACCGGCGCACCGACGCGAGCCGAAAAGGGAAGGAGAGTGACGGGTAAAGTGCTTTCATGCGAACTTCTCTTGCCTACGGCAGGGGAGAAATGAAAAGTGACGCTCCTCCTCACCACCAAACCGGCCCATCTATTCATGCAGTATTTTGTCACTGGATTTCTCTTGCTCGCCGGGTTTTTCTTTTGGGGCGCTGGGCTGGCCGTGTTGATCACTCCGCGCATGTATCGGCGTTATGCGTTGATCTTTGCGCTGCCGATGGGGTTGTCGCTTCAATCGCTCGTGGTTTGGATCGGTGCGCACACGGCTTTGTGTGGAACCGATTTTTATGGCCGGGCGAGTCTGATAATTCCGTTTTTCCTGTTAGTCCTTGCGATTTGGAGGAACCGCCAAACGCGGATTTTTCGGTGGACCTGGTTCTGGCCAGTGGGATTGCTCATGATCGTGCAACTGTCGGTCATGTTGACACCTCTGGCGATTGGTTCGCGTGAGCTTGCGACGGTTTCGATTGGTAGCCTCGATGCGGCAGATTATGCAGCGGGAGCGCGGGTTTTGCAGGAATTTTCTTCCTATGAACGCACCGGATTTTTCGGCCAGACCAGCGTGGTTTCGGTGGGCGCGGTGGATAATTTCTTCGATTACTGGGTTCGTACGAACCATTTCACACCGTCCGCGTTGATCGCGTTGAATGGAAGCATTCTTGGCCTGAAGCCGTTCGAACTCACAAGTATTCTTACGATCGTTCTGTTGACGGCGACACTGCCGATGGTTTTTTGGTTACTGCGTTCAGGGCTTGGTTTCCGTTCTTGGTCGAGTTGGGTGGTTACGGCGATTTTTGCTTTTAGCCCGATAAACTGGCATGCCGTTTACAATGTGGCTCCTGCGCAGATTCTCGCTGCTAACACTATTGCACTGCTGACCTGGTGCGGGTTGGCGTTGTGGCGTCGGCACCACCAGTCGAAAACGTCGTGGAGCATGGCAGGATTGCTGGCGCTCGGCTACGGGTTATTGCTCGGCAGTTACAATTTCATGGTGGTGGCCTGTCTGGTTCCGGTTATCGCAGTAACTGGCGGTGCCACGCTCTGGTCCTGGTGTTGGGCGCGGTTTACCCGCTGGCTGGTCGTGATGCTGTTGCCGCTGGGGTTGGCGGGGGTGGTTTATTGGGAACGCAGTGCAGGAATTATTGAGCGATTTATTTTATTCCGGGAGATTGCGTTTGGCTGGTACATCCCGCCGTTGGGGCCAGAGGGCTGGTTGGGAATTACCGAAGGCACCTGGTTGAAAAGTTATACGGGCTGGTTCGGTGGAGTATTGATGGTAATTTCGGTGCTCCTCATCCTATGGGGATTGGTGAAGGCGTCCCGCCGGTTTCCGTCGCGTGCGTTTACAGCCTGTGCCCTGACGATTCCCATTATGGTTGGTTATGGGATGTTAGCGGCGCGGTCGGTTTTCGTAAACTCGATTGCGAGTTACGACGCGTATAAATTATTCTCGGTATTTTACCCGGGGATGCTGGCGGGGTTTTGTCTCTGGATCGATGTTCTGGCAAGATCGGCAGTCCGTCCGTGGCGCATGATGGGCTGGAGCGGAGCGATCATCGTATTGACGTTTAACATCGGCGGCGAATGGCGTTATCTTTTGCGTTTCACCAATCCAGGCCTGATCGCCGATACCAAACTGGCGAAACTCACCGAAATCGAACGCCTCCGACACCTGCATTCCATTAATATTCGTCTGACCGATGATTGGGAACGGCTTTGGGCAAACGGATTTTTGCTGCGAAAACAACAGTTTTTCGATCGCCCCACATACGAAGGTCGCAGGCCGACTGGACCGAACGGACAATGGGACCTTGTTGGTACTTTCTTCAGGTTTGATTTGCCCGTGGCCGCCGACTGTTTGCACCCGGTTGAAGGTTATACGCTTTTGAACCGGGCGAGCGCGTCCTTCGTAGAGGCAGGTTTTGTGCAAGGCTGGGCCGATGTCATTCGAGGTGATCCGAATGCTGTGCCACGCACGCGTTGGGCAACAGCTGAGGTAGCTTCGGTTATCCTGCAAAATCCTCATCAAACTCCGCTCTCGATCCGATTGAGATCAACCTTGCGGGCGTTCGGCGCTCGCGAGTGTGAGATCAAAATCGGCGAACAGGTGATCGGCCGCCTGGCGATTTCGCCGAAACCACAGGACTGGACGTGCGCACAGGTGAATCTGCCTCCGGGCAATTCGCTTATCACGTTTACAACGTTTACTCCTGCGGATTTGGTCGGTGGTCGCCTTAAACGTCCCGTAACCATGGCACTTGACGGATTGGATATCGAAGTGCTGGCAGATTCAGCTACACTGGGGCCTTGAATTTGGATTTCGCCAAAGACGTTTTAACTACTCATTCTTCTCTAAATGGAATCCTCGGTCGATTTTTCTCAGGTGTTTGCCGGTCGCCGCGTGTTAGTGACAGGTGGGTTGGGTTTTATTGGCTCGAATCTCGTGCGCGCCCTGGTGAAAGCCGGTGCGAAAGTCACCGTGATCGATTCGCTCATTCCTGAATACGGCGGCAACCATCGCAATCTTGCGGAGATTGCCGACCAAGTCCGTATCAACCTTTCCGACGTGCGCGATCATCATAGCTTGCCGCACTTTGTGCGCGGGCAGGATTACCTTTTCAATCTTGCCGGGCAGACGAGTCACATGGACTCGATGAGCGATCCGCAAACCGACCTTGAAATAAATGCCCGCGCACAGCTTTCGATCCTTGAAGCATGTCGCCTGAACAACCCCGGCATTCGTATTGTCTTTGCAAGTACGCGCCAAATTTACGGCAAACCCGATTATCTGCCGGTCGACGAGAAACACCCGCTGCGCCCTGTGGATGTGAATGGTATCAACAAGCTCGCGGGCGAGTCGTATCACCTGCTTTATCATCGCGTGCACGGCATCCGTAGTTCGGTGTTGCGCCTCACCAACACGATCGGTCCGCGCATGCGCATCAAAGACGCCAGGCAAACTTTTGTCGGTGTCTGGATCAAGAAAATCCTTAGCAACGAACCAATCGAAGTATGGGGTGGGGAACAGCTGCGCGACTTCACGTACGTTGACGATGCGGTGGAAGCGTTTCTTCTCGCGGCGAGCAGGCCGGAAGCGCTCGGCGAAATTTTCAATGTCGGTGGCACACCACCCGTCAGTCTCAAGCAACTGGCCGAGCTCCTCGTCGACGTAAACGGCGGCGGTGAAGTTGCGTCGAGGAGCTTTCCTGGCGATAGGAAGAAGATCGATATCGGCGATTTTTATGCCGATTATCGTTTGATCACAGAGCGAATCGGCTGGGTGCCGCGCACTTCACTGCACGCGGCGTTGTCGACGACACTCGCTTATTATCGCACCGAGTTGGTTAATTATCTTTAAGTTTAAGACCATGATTCTTCCTGCCGATCCGAAGGCCAGTTACCTTGCCCATGCGGACGAAATCCGTGCTGCGATAGATCGAGTACTGGCGAGCGGCCAGTACATTCTCGGTCCTGAAGTTGAAGCGTTTGAGCGCGAATTTTCGGCGTATCAGGGAAGTGGTTACACGGTTGGCGTGGCCAACGGCACTGAGGCCATCGAACTCGCCCTGCGCGCGCTTGGCGTGATGGCTGGCGATCTTGTGGCCACGGTGGCAAATACCGTCAGTGCGACTGTTTCAGCGATCGAACAGATCGGCGCGCGGCCCATCTTTGTTGAGATCGATCCGGCCACGATGACGATGAGTCCGGTGGCTTTGAACGTGGTGTTGGCGCGCATGCCTGCGATCAAGGCAATCGTCCCGGTGCATCTTTACGGACATCCGGCTGACATTCCTGCCATCAATGCGGTTGCGGCCCGAACCAACGCCAAGGTTATCGAAGATTGTGCGCAGGCTCACGGCGCTGCGATCGATGGACAAAAAGTCGGCACTTTTGGCGATGCGGCTGCGTTTAGTTTTTATCCCACGAAAAACCTTGGAGCATTAGGTGATGGCGGTGCTGTTTTTACGCGGGACGAATTACTTGCCGGGACCGTGCGGCAATTGCGTCAGTACGGTTGGATCAAGCGTTATGTTTCGGAAATCCCAGGACGCAATTCGCGGCTGGACGAATTGCAGGCGGCGATCCTGCGTGTGAAGCTGAAATATCTTGATGTTGAAAACGCGCGCCGACGGGAATTGGCCGGCCGCTATTTGGAACGCCTGAATAATACGTCGCTTCGTTTGCCACGAAGTGAATCCGGGCAAACGCACGTATTTCACCAATTCACCGTGCGCACGCCTCAACGTGAAGCGCTGCGCGTTCATTTATTGGAGTGTGGGATCGGTTGTAGCGTGTTGTATCCGGTGCCGGTGCATCGTCAGCCGGCCTTCGCCAGCGACTCGTACGTGTTGCCTGAAACGGATCGGGCGTGCTCGGAAGTGTTATGCCTTCCCTGCCATCCTGCGCTATCAACGGACGACGTTGACAGAGTGAGCGACGAGATTCTTCGTTGGTTGCTCTCGCCATGACCCATCAAAAACCCGTGCTCAGTTTTGTCATTCCGCTCTATAACAGTGCGGAGACGATTCGCCCGTTGGTGAAGACGATTGAGCAGCTCACCGTTGAAGGCGGCCATGAGATCGTGCTGGTCAACGACGGCAGCCGCGATGCGACCTCGGCGGTTTGCAAGGAACTCGTGCGTGAGGCCCAAGTGCCGATCATGTTGATTGAACACGCCCGGAATTTCGGTGAACACAACGCGGTGCTCACCGGCTGGCGCCATGCGCGCGGTATCCACATAGTGAATATCGACGATGATGGACAAAATCCGCCAGCCGAGGCGTTGCGCCTCTGGCAGCATGCGGCGTCGACCAATCTCGATGTCATTTACGGGCATTACGCCGACAAAAAGCATTCGCTTTGGCGCAACGCTGGCAGCTGGTTCACCAATCGCATGACGGATTGGGCGCTGGATAAGCCGGCGGGCTTTTACCTCTCAAGTTTTCGTTGCGTGACGTCGTTCATCGCCAAAACCGTCGCGGAGAACCAAGGGCCGTTTCCGTATATCGACGGTTTGCTCCTTCAGTCTACGCAGCGCATTGGATCGCTTCCCGTGCGGCACGAGGAACGCCATGCCGGCGCGAGCGGTTATACATTGCGCAAGTTGATGCGTCTCTGGGCGAGCGCGTTCATTAACTTCTCCATCACACCGCTTCGAATCGCGACGCTGCTCGGCCTGAGCATGGCGGCGACGGGGTTTGTGGCGATTGGCGTGGTGTTATATTTGTGGCTGATCGAAAAGGGCCCGGCTTTTGGTTGGGGCTCGTTGATGGCGGCATTGCTGACGTTTTCCGGGGTGCAACTGGTTTTGCTTGGTGTGATCGGCGAATATCTGGGCCGGATGTTTTTGACCGTGAATCAGCGTCCCCAGTCGATCGTGCGCGAAGTGATGCGAAGTGAGTAAGGAATGTGCGGCGTATAACGACCGCATTTACCCACATTACTTGGTTAGCGGGATTTCGTGACTATGGGTGGCGATTTGTGGACCCGGAGCGGTGACGGTGCCGGTACGGAGCATGGCAATGGCAGCGAAATCGATGAGTTTACCCCAATCTTTTGGTGTGAGTGTGACCACGATTTCGGTTTCGCCTGAAATTTGGTCGACGGCTTTGGTCGCGAGCGTTTTGTAGGCCTTCGGCTGATCGACATTAAAGGCGAGCTGGATGATGCCGGAAGGAGTGTCTTTCAATGAATACGCGACTTTAAATTTGAATTCCCTGGGACTGTCTGGTGTCGCAGAAGAAGGCTCAACGGTCAGGATGCGGACCCCGCCGGCGGATGAGATCGCACTCTGAAAAGCCTGAGCAGAACTTGGTGCGAAGCCGCGCAGCGCGATTTGGGAACCGCTGCCATAGGCGTCAATGATACCGTCGAGCAGTCGCACCGTGTAGGGTTGGCCATAACCATACGAACCGGTGGCTATTCTGTAGCTAAGATATTCGTAGCGGCCTTCGGCTCCGATTGTTTCGGGTTTTCCCATAACTTGAAGAGCCTGCTCCTTTGTCATACCCATGCGGAGTTTGGCTGTATCCGGCGTGGCGCAACCGCTAAAAAGAACCAACGTGAAAAGAGTCGTGAGGAGAAGTAGGGATTTCATCGCTATTTGGTGAGGGTGATCTCGCGTTTGCTTTGAGCCAGAACCTTACCCGAGGTGATAGAAGCCTGGGCTGTAAAAGCGACGAGCCGACCCCAGTCTTTGGGTTCCAACTGGACGGTGGCGTCGAGTTCACCGGAGCCTGTGCTCACGAGTTGGGTTCCAACGGGGTAAAAGACGTGCGGACTTCTGGTATTGAAGCCGAGTTGGATTGATCCTCCGCCAGTATTTTGGAGGGAATACGCGATCCGAAGATTAAACTCAGTGGTTTTTCCAATGACTGCGGAAGTCGGCGTGATTGAAAGGATGCGAATCCCGTTCTCACTCGCTTCGGAATTTTGGCTGAGAATTCGAATTGTCGCGACAGGGGCGGTTGCGAGAAGACGAGCAGGCCTTACGGAGATTGTCTGGCTGCCCACCCCAAACGATTCAACGACGTCATCAGCAAGTCGGACCACATAGGATTGCGTCGACGGGCTGGAATAGGACGTGGAGGACATGTTGTTGTTAGTGGAATAAAAGGTCGAGCTGCGATAGCCGGACTGAGTGGGAATACTGAAATTTAGGTATTCGTAGCGACCTTCTGCACCCACCGAATCGGGACGACCCATCACGGCAAAAACTTCAGATTTGGTCATGCCTAAGCGGAGCTTGCCAGTGTCGTGAGAAACGCAGCCGCCGAATAAAGCGAGCGCGACGGCGCAGATAAACCAACGTGAAGCTTTCATATCAATTGGGACGTCAAAGAGAAAACAGGGGTTACCGACAGTTAAAAGTTGTTGGTTTTAGTGGGACTGAGCAAGCTGGTTCCCGCGACAGCTGGCAACGAAAAGGCCGTTTTGCGAATACGTTGTGAACAACTGGAAACTTTTTCCATTTGCCGAGCGAAATGCCCGCCGCTCAACTCACCGGCTTTCATGTATCTCAAGGCGCTAAAGCTGCACGGTTTCAAATCCTTCGCTGATCCCTCGACTCTCCGATTCGAACCGGGTGTAACGGCCGTGGTCGGACCTAACGGTTGCGGCAAGTCGAACATCGCCGACGCCATCCGCTGGGTGCTCGGTGAACAGAGCGCCAAAGCTTTGCGCGGCGGAAAGATGCAGGATGTTATTTTCGAAGGCGCCGACACGCGCAAACCATCGCAGATGTGCGAGGTCTCGTTGCTTCTAACCGATTGCGAAAAACAACTCGGCATGGAGTTTCACGAGGTCGAGATCATGCGCCGTGTGTATCGCGACGGACAGGGCGAATACTTCTTCAACGGCCAGCCGTGCCGCCTGAAGGATATCCACAAACTTTTCATGGACACCGGCATTGGCCGGACGAGTTACTCGATCATGGCGCAGGGCCAGATCGACCAGATCCTTTCTTCAAAACCCGAGGAACGCCGGGCCGTGTTCGAGGAAGCGGCGGGCATAACTCGTTACAAGAGCCAACGTCGCGAAGCGATGCAGAAGCTCACGTTGACCGACCAGAATCTTGCCCGCGTCGCCGACGTCATCGGCGAAGTTGGCCGGCAGATTGGCACGCTGCGTCGTCAGGCCTCGAAGGCCATGCGTTTCAAACGCCTTAGCCACCGCCTCCGCCACCAGAGTCTCGCGTATTCTGGTTTTCAATACAAACAGCTCGCCGCAGTTCTGGGTGACCTCGAGAGCCGCGTGACCACACTCCGTGCCGAGGCCGATACACGCCGAACCCGTTTCGAGGTGGAAAATCGCGCACTCGAGGAAAAGAAGGCTGAGCGCAGCCGCCTCAACCAACGCGTGCAGGATGCGCAACAGGCCGTCTTCGATCTGCGCACGGAAAAAGATCAGTCAGAGAACGCCGCCAATCTCGCTCAGATCAAGCGCACCGGCTTGCAGGATCGCCTTGAATCGTCGCGTCAAAATCTCGGCGAAACCGAGATGCAACTGCGCGAGTTGACCTCTCAGGTCGACACGGGTGCGCAGGACAAGCAGATGCAGTTGAGTCTGCTCGGTACGTCCGATGCAACGTTCCAGAACCGCAATCGCGATCTCGCCATTGTTGAAGGCGAGTTGAACAAACTCGAACAGGAATTACAGCAGGCGAAGTTCCAGTTGCTCCAGCTTGAAAGCGGCGTTGCCCGACTCCGAACCGATTGTTCGTCCTACGAGGTCGATCAAAAGACAAGCGTGCACAAGCACGATTCGTTGATGCAGGAAATCGAGGGCGTGCGCCAGCAGCAGTCTGCGGCTACGCAAGTCGTGTCCGAGTTCGAGGCCCGCGTCGAAGAGTCGCTGGTCGCCAAGTCGCGCGCCAATCAGGAATCATCTGACGCACAGCTTGCCATCGTTAATTTGACCCGCGAGTTCCGTGAGGCACAGCGCAAGCTTCAGGAAATTGATCGCCAGGTCGCGCAACGCACCGCCCGACTCAAGTTGCTCCAGCAGCTTCAGGAAAAACTCGAAGGTTTCGGCGAAGGTGCAAAGGCTATTCTTCAAGGCCGGCTCGATGGCGTGCTCGGCGGCGTGAAACCATTGCCTGTCATGCAAGCCCTCCAGGTAAAACCGGAGTACGGCCGCGCTTTAGAATCGTTGCTTGGTTCGGCAGTCGAAGCGATTTCGGTGGCGGATCTTAGCGTCGCACAACGGATCCTGGCCCAACTCGAAAATGAGCAAATCGGCAGCGTTTGCCTGCAGATCGCGGAAGTTGGAGCGCAGAAATCTGAGATCGGAGCCGAAGGGCTGCCGGCCGGGCTCACGCCGGCGCTGAGCATGTTTTCGGATATCGATGGCAATCACCCGGTGCTGAGCCTGCTGTCAACGTGTTACCTCGCCGAAGATCTCGGGGCGTTTCTTGAATTCTGGAAGGTGAATCCTTCGTTCGCATTTCTCGCGGTTGCCACGCGCAAAGGCGAAGTCGTGGATCGTCGAGGCCTCGTTTCTGGCGGACATTCCGGAAAAAAATCGTCGCACAGTATCGTGCAACGCGAAATCGATCTACGGGAAACCGGCAAAGCGCTGATCGAAGACCAACGTCAGCACGACGAACAAAAAGCACTGGCTGAAGCGATCAACGTTCGCATCGGCGAAGCCGAGGCTACGCTCGAGCAAAAACGCTCCGAAGTTCTATCCGTCACACAGCAGCTTGCCGCCGTCCAAGCTGAACAACGCAACGCTCAGCGTTCGTTTGAAGACGTGAGCGCCCGACTCCGCCGCATGGAAAATGAAGTCGGTGCCGTTGAAGCTGCACGCAATGAGGCTCATAACCGCTGGGAAAAGGCACAGGCTCAACTCGCCCAAGCAGACTCTACCTTGACGCAAGGCCGTGAACGTATTCAACAGTTGGAGACGCGCATTATCGAAGTTCGCACCGACCGCGACATGAAGCGCGACACGCTAGGCCAGGCCCGGCTTGAATTGGCGGAGCGCCGTCAGAAAGTTGAAGTTCTTGATCGTGGTATCGCCGACATGGAGCGCCGCCGCGGTCAGCTCGGCGAACTCCTCGTGCAGCGTCAGCAGGAAATTGAAGTCTGGACGCAGCAGATCGCCGATCTCGAACGCGAGTCCGACTACAAGCGTGTTCGCAGCGGGCAGATTTCCGAAACATTGGTGGTCGCCCAAGAACAGGTGGAAATTATCCGCAAAAAGCTCATCGACATCGAGGCGGAGATTAACGCCGTTGAGTCCACGCAGCACAATCTGCGGACCGAGGCCGAGACATCGCAGGCTGAATTTAGTCGTTGTGAGGTGAAACTCGCCGAAAGCCGCGCCCGCGCGCAATTCCTGACCGACGAGGTGAAACACGAATTCCAAACCGACGTCGCGAATCTGGATTGGAAGCAATTGCTCTGGCATGCCGACGATGAACCCGAAGGCATGAAAGTACTCGACCTTGACGACGAGGATGATGACGAGCAGAAACCAGAAGTTGTAAGCCAACAACCAGAGGTTGCCGAGCCTGCTTCCACCGAGGGAGAACAACCTGCCGAAGCAACTCCTGCTCCTAAGAAGCGTAAATCCAAATCGAAGCAAAAAGGCGAGGCGAACGAGGCTGATCTGGCTGCACTGGATTCGACGAATTGGGAAGAGATCAAGATTGAGGTTGATGCTCTCCGTCAGAGGCTCAACAGCATGGGCGCCGTTAATCTGGTCGCGATCGAGGAATACGCCGAACTCAAACAGCGCTACGACTTCCTCAAGACCCAGTGCGACGATCTCACGAAATCGAAGGCGGACCTGTTAAAGGCGATCGACGAGATTAACCAGACCTCGCAGCAGCAGTTTGCTATTACCTTCGCACAGATTCAAAAGAATTTTGCCTTTACCTTTAACACCTTGTTCGGTGGCGGTTTTGCCTCGCTGGAATTGCAGCAGGCGGACGATCCGTTGGAATGTGGTATTGAAATCGTCGCGCAGCCCCCAGGTACAAAAATGAAGAGCATTACGCTGCTCTCTGGTGGACAAAAAACACTGACGGCCGTGGGTCTGCTTTTTGCGCTCTACATGGTGAAACCGTCGCCTTTCTGTTTGCTCGACGAGTTGGATGCGCCGCTCGATGAATCGAATATCGGTCGGTTCACCGACCTGTTGAAACGGTTCGT
>JAYTWC010000282.1:0-6391 GCA_043743635.1 Verrucomicrobiota bacterium
GGTTATCCGACGTTGCGGAAGTACTGGAGTGAACCCGATCCATCAAAAATAACCAAACAACCGAAACCGGTGGCGCGGCCATTCGCGCAAACCGCTGCCACGCCGGCTGAGGTTGCGGCGCTTGAGCAGCTTGCCGCTGTTGATCCGCAAAGGGCGATCTTGCGCACGAACGAACTTGCCATGGTTGATCCCGAGCAGGCGCGCGAGTTCGGTTACCGCTTGATCACGGGTCTGCAAAAAGCCGGTTCTTATCCGCTGGCTGCTGATTATGCGCTCAATAGTGCAGCAAAACTTCGCCGCGATCTGATCATCGCCGCCTATCACGAATGGGGTCGCGCACAACCTGATCAAGCCTGCGCATCCGCAATTTGCATTTCCGAACCGGAAGCGCGTCAGACCGCTTTTCAATCCGTTCTTTCCGGCTGGGCGCGCACGGATCCAGAGGGGATGGCTGAGGCCGCACTTTCTTTCCCCGAAGGCGACGAAAAGAAATCTGCTTTGACCAAGGCGCTGCGTGCGTGGATGCACAAAGATCCAGACGTGGCTGGCGACTGGATTCTTGCGCACGAAGCAGCGATCCCTGTTGCGGAAGAGTTTTTCCGCAAAGATCGCCGCTAGATGGCCTGTCTTCACTGCGGAACAGGGTGAACATCCGTGGTTGCAAAGCGCGCCCAGTGTGAAGACGCTCCCGTTTCAAAATAATTCATTATGCTGCGGAAGCTGTTCGCTAAAATACGCAAAACCATCGGTGCGGAATCCAAGCCCGAAAAATCAAAACCTGCGCCCTCGCACGCTCATAGCCAGCCACGTGCTGCTTCGACGCCTGCGAAAAAACCGTACAAACCGCGCCCGCCACAAGAGCGTCAAGAGCGGTCCGAAGGTCACTCACCCTCTTCACGCGGCCCTAAACAAGGCGGCCAAGGCTATGGTGGCCGTGGCGGTCACAGCGCCGGCTCGCAAGGCTCGAGCGGCCAGTCGCACAGCAGGCCGCGGCAAGGACAAGGAGGGCAATCCAGTTCGCGCGGTGGTCAAGGCGGCCCGCGTTCGCAACCCCGTCGCGACGAACCCGTGCGACCGCTTCCTCCGCGTTACGAGCCCGAGCTCACGCCCGCATTTGTCCCACCGGCCGATGTGCCGAAGATGGACACTCCCTTTACCAAGCTCGGTCTCAACGATTCGCTCGCTTTTGGCGTGCAGGAAATGGGTTATACCGAACCGACGCCTATCCAGCAACAGGCCGTTCCGATGGTGCTTGCCGGTCGCGATGTGATCGGCTCCGCCCAGACCGGTACCGGCAAAACGGCCGCGTTCGCGCTCCCCATTCTCCAACTTCTCGCCGGCCACGGCAAACTGCGCTGTCTCATCCTCGAACCCACGCGCGAACTCGCGCTCCAAGTTGAAGAAGCCTTCAAGAAGTTTAGCAAGTTCACCGATCTTCGCGTGACCGTTGTGTATGGCGGCGTTGGATACGGTAAACAGCGCGACGATCTGCATCGCGGCATGGACGTACTCGCTGCCACGCCTGGTCGCCTGCTCGATCACATGGAGCAAGGTGAAGTTCGCCTCGATACCATCGACATTCTCGTGCTCGACGAAGTCGACCGCATGCTCGACATGGGCTTCCTTCCCGACGTGAAACGCATCGTGCAGAAATGCCCGAAAGAGCGTCAGACTTTGTTCTTCACCGCCACGATGCCGCCGGAACTCGCCTCGCTGGCGGGCTGGGCGTTGCGCGAACCGGTTGAAGTTAAAATTGGTCAGCGTCGTTCGCCTGCCGAGACGATTGCCCATGCGTTTTATCCCGTGGTGGAATCGCAGAAGTTCGACTTACTCGAAGCGCTGCTCAAACAGACTGATTACAAAAGCGTGCTGATTTTCTCTCGCACCAAGTTCGGTGCCGACCGCATCGCCCGCCGCCTGCAAAAAGATCATTCTGTTGGTGTGATTCACTCTGACCGCAGTCAGCGCGAACGCGTTGACGCGCTCGAAGGTTTCAAGAGCGGCAAATTTGAGGTTCTCGTTGCGACCGATATTGCGGCGCGCGGTCTCGATATCGCCGGTGTGTCACATGTAATTAACTACGACGTACCGGAAAACCCCGAAGATTACGTTCACCGTATCGGCCGCACCGGCCGTGCGCAGAACACCGGCGACGCTTTCACTCTCGTGACCGAGGATAATGTGCGCGATGCCCGTTCGATCGAGCGTTTCATTGGCGCTGCCATTGAGCGAAAGAAGATCGAGGGATTTCCCTATATCTATTCGGCCTTGTTTGATGAAAAAGCGCTGGCTGACATCGGCGCAGCGGCGGCGAAACCGGTGAGCCGCTTGCATCGCGGTGCACGGCGTTAAGGGGTGAGCGACGGTTCGTCCAGGCGACAGAGTGAAAAGCCGGCCTCTCGGGTCGGTCTTCACTCGGGCCATGTCTTCTTTTTGGCCATGTTGTTGGTTGCGCCGACGATTGCCTTGGTGCGGCTGGATGGGTTCGGTGAACCGGTTTGGGTGGCAGCAATTGTTGTGGGCGTTTCCTTTATAGCTTTTGTCGTGCAATGGATCGATAAACGCCAGGCCGAGGCAAGTGGAAGACGGGTGCCCGAAAACTTTCTTCACCTCATGGAATTGGCCGGTGGCTGGCCTGGCGCGTTTTTGGCGCAACGCTTGTTTCGGCACAAAACCGTGAAGGTAAGTTACCAGGCTATTTTCTGGTTGATCGTGGTCGCGAACGAATACGCGGCGATCGACTATCTGCTCGGCTGGAAAGGGGTGACCGTCCTCAGGAACGCGCTCGGTCTTTAAGGCCCAATACCAACGTCTCCTATCATTTGGACTTTGGCGGGACGAATGGACCCTCATCCGCCTCGGTCAATGCGGAGCATTGACCCTACCTTCGATCGCAAAGCTTAAAGTCCAATTCTCAAGTGACGTTGGCCTAAGACGTCCCGTATCGGTTCCAAGCCGCCCCAAGCTTCGCAAGAGCCGACTGGAAGCGCTTTACAATAAACAGCATTTTCAAGCAGACAACTTGTAGTCTATTAAACTACAAGCGCACATAAGTAATTTATATAAGACAGAAACGTGTATATTAACGTGATCGGTATTTGTCATTTAATAGATGACAAGTTGTCTTTAAGGTGCCAATTAGCGTGACCGGATGGTACGGCATAAAATCGCATAAAAAAGGCCGCGCTCGTGGCGCGGCCTGAGATTGGAGATTTTGATTGGGTTGTTTACTCTGGGCCGTTGATCGAATTGAAGGCGAGGGCGGCCGCAGCGCCACCAGCGAGATCCGCCACGACGTAGACGCCGAGCTGCTGGATCTTTTCCAGACCCATGGTGAAAACGCCGAGACCCACGGCCGGATTGAAGGCACCACCTGAAATACCGCCAACCGCGATGGCGCCGGTCAAAACGGTGAAACCAATCGCTAGACCGTAAAATGAATTTCCCGTGGTGCCTTTGGCGGTGGCCGTGTTGAGCACCACCCAGGCGAGAGCAAACGTGAACAGGAATTCAACGATCAGCGACGGTACAGTGCCGTGGAGGGCGGGGCTGGCGGCTTTGCCGTTGAAGAGGGCGTTGACCAAGAGCGCGGCGACGAGGCCGGCAAGGAATTGGGCTGCCCAGTAGGGAATGAAGTCTTTCGGCGAGGATTTGCCGCGAAGTGTGACGGCCAGAGTAACTGCCGGGTTGAAGTGTCCGCCGGAGATATGTCCGCCGGCAAAGATCATAACCATGAGCGCAGAGCCAATGGCAAGAGGCGCTAACGGCGCACCGCTGCGAACCGCTGTGCCGACCGTAAAGACAAGGAAGAACGTGCCGATGAATTCGACGATGTATTTTTTCATGGAAGTGTATCTTTGCTGGTTGGAGAAAAATTGCAAACGTACAGGCGCCGCATGCGTAGGAAGAATTGCACCGGTTCAGGTCGAGGCCGCCGTTCGCCTTAGGTTGTCACAGACGATGGCGGCGGCGACTGCGGCGTTGAGCGACTCGGCTGAGCCGAATCGGGGAATTGTGACGAATTGGGTGACGCGTCCGCGTACGGCCGGTGAAAGACCACGCCCTTCGCTGCCGATTGCGACGATTGCGTTAGGCAGGGGTGGAAGGGCGTGCACGTCGGTCCCTGCGAGATCGCAGCCAAGGATCGGTACGGTGACTTGGGTAAGGGCAGTGGTTAAGTCGGCG
Organism: Verrucomicrobiota bacterium; assembly: GCA_043743635.1. Lineage (GTDB taxonomy): Bacteria > Verrucomicrobiota > Verrucomicrobiia > Opitutales > Opitutaceae > JADKHC01. The sequence goes on from JAYTWC010000282.1 coordinate 4,186, forward strand.
TTGAAAAACTTAACCCGGCTGAAAGAGCCCATGCTGGCGTTGATGACTTTTTGGTTGAAGAAATCGACGCTGTCGGTCGAGGCCACGACGCGGTCGAAGGCAAACCAATCGGCGATACGCAAGAGGGTTCCGAGGTTGCCGGCGTCCTGGATCCCGTCAAGCAGCAGGGTGAGGCCGTGGTTGAGCGTCGCCGGATTCAGGTTAGGGCGCTCGATTTTCCCGATGGCGAGCACGGCCGACGGTGTAGGGAAATGGCTGATACGGGCCATTTCCTCTGGGGATACGATCCGGAGAAGGGGCTGCCCGGTCGTTGCGGGCGATGGGGAGTGCCATGCTGGCGTGGCGTAGAGTTCGAGGAGTGAGTGGTTGGTTGCGAGTAGTTCGGCTATGACTTTTTCGCCTTCGAGAACGAAAAGGCCTGTCTCGTCGCGGTGTTTTTTGTCGCGTAACGAACGCAGTCGAATGATTTCGGCCTTGGTCAGCATGGGTTGAGCAGATACAACCGGCCGTTAAAGGCAAAACAACACCAGCACAATTTCTGGTGTCAGTGAGGCGAATGGACGGCGATGGAAAACAGTTCTTGTGCCTCTGGTACCGCCGCGTTGCCTATGTTTTGTATTCATTTTGATGCGGTCTGTATTCGAAAAGGCATGACAGATTTTGCTGGCTAAAAAAATGGAAAAATTAGGTGACTGAGGTGTTTAGGATTTACGATTGGGGGTTTTACCTGTCACAAAAATTTGTCAAAGCCAGAAAGCTTATTGCGGTTCTGCCGAAATAGCTGTCAGGCATCCCACACCAATCTGTTTTGTGTGTTTCAGCCTCTTCAAAATGAAAACATCCAGTATCTTCAGTAACCTTAGCGGTGCAGTGGTACTTAGTGGCATTGCATTGATGACCAGCGTGTGGGCCGTATCAGGCGCCACGATCGATAACTCAGACACAGCAGCAACTCAGGCGACCGTAGTGGCTCAGCCGAAGCGATCGTTGAATATTGTTTATCCCTACGAGATGCTTGTGGACGGGAAAACCGGTTGGGCTGATGCGAGTTTTATTGTTGATTATGCGGGGAAGCCTTTGTTCGCAAATCCTGTGGGGGCGAGCGACGCTGCTTTTGCCAAGGCGGCGGTGGCCATGGTGGAGGCCAATGTTTTTGCGCCAGCTAAGAAGGAAAAGCATTCTACGATGGCAGCCACGAGTTTGCATTTCAAATTTGATGGCGAGACATCGCTGAGTGGCGAAGCCCGTCGTGTACTTGCGGAATTACGCAAGGCGCAGCCGGCAATTTATAATTTGGCAGATCTCGATCAACGTCCGAAGGCGGTCAGCCAGGATTCACCGGTTTATCCGCGGGCGTTAAAAGATGATGGAATTACGGGGCAGGCAGAAATCGAGTTTGTTGTTGCGGCTGATGGCAGCGTGCAATTCCCGAGAATTGTTTCTGCGACCCAGGAAGATTTTGGGTGGGCTGCGGCCATTGCGGTGGCGCAATGGCGATTCCAGTCACCGACAAAAAATGGGCAAAAGGTCGATGTGCGTATGACGGTTCCGGTGCTCTTTGATGCACGCAAACTGGCTGCTGCAGATTAAGTTATTTTTGGGTGTTGTTTTTAGAACTTGGGCAAGGTCGGCGGAAGCTGGCCTTGCCTTTTTTGGCCTTATGGAGAAACTATTGGGGAAACGAGAAATGAAAAAAACTATCCTGTTCGACTCGCCTCTTCGGTTTACGTTTTCTGGAGCGATCCTTGGTGTTTTGTTGTGTGCTTTTTTCTATGCGTCACACGCCTTCGCTCAACCCGCTGGATCTGCAGGGACCGCGCAGCCTTCTCGCGTTTATAGTCCTGTTTATCCCTACGAAGCATTGATTGCTGGTCGGAGTGGTTGGGCAGAGATCACGTTTACAGTGGATTATTCGGGCCGTGCGACCTTTCTGGGCACGGTCGGGGCGAGTGATCCTGACTGTGCGAGTGCATTGCAGGCTGACATTGAGGCCATCGAGTTTCTTGCGCCTCGTGTGAACGGACGGACGATGATATCGAAGCTTAATGTGCGCTTTGATTTTCTTGCGCAACCGATTTTAGAACCGGCTATTCAAGAAGTGCTCGCAGAGCTTAAGAAGCCGAAGCCTGCTATTTTTTCCGTGAGTGAGTTGGATAAAAAACCTGCACCGATTCGCCAGCCGCGACCTGCTTATCCGTGGACGTTA
>JAYTWC010000283.1:0-7075 GCA_043743635.1 Verrucomicrobiota bacterium
AGCGGGCTGGCGCCATCGACGCGGAGACAGAGTTCTGTCGAGCGGCTGTCGAGGTAGAGTGTGCCGGCTTGGAAGACGGCCCATTTGTCGCGAGAGTAAAAATCAGCGAAGTTGACGAAGTTGTGCAGGAGCGTGCGCAGATCGCGGTGGTAGCGCACGAGGCGGTCCACGTCGCTGATGGCCTGAAACTCGGGAGCGATGGCTTTGTCCTTGGCGAGAAGTTCGTCCAGGATGGCGCGGCCTTTGCTGGCAGCGATGATCTTCAGGCGGTCGTGGCCGAGTTTTTCGCAGGCCGTGGCTGGTTTGAGCGCGGTCGATTTTTCGTACGGGGCAAAACGGGCGCAGAGCTGGAGCCAGTCAGTTTCGTTGAGCGAAGTTTTTGAGGCGCCGAGGATCGGGGTGATGGCGTCTTGCAGAAGGTTAGCGAGGCCCGTGGCCCAGGCGGGGTTGACGCCATCGGTGAGCGGGAGAGGTTTGCCGGCGGCGATGGTGGCGAGGGGGAAGCCGCTGATTTCTTCGGCCGTGATTTTTAGGTCCTTCGCGGCGATGGCGAGGTAGTCGTCTTCGGAACGGTTGAGCGCGGCGATGGCACGGGCGTCAAAGGCGGCGAGGCGGCAGCGGGCAAAATAGTCATCGACTTTGAATCGCACGGCTTTGATCGATTCGTAGGCGGAGGCGGTTTGATCGCCGAGGATGGCAATATCGGGCGTGATGATTTTGTCGGCCCAGGTTAGGTAGGCATCGAGCTCCTTGAAGAAGCCATCGACTTTTTCGGTCGTGACACCAGGCGAACCGGTGTGATCGGTGGCAGCACCCATGCAGGCCACGATGTCGTTGATAAGAGCTTTGGTTTCGTCATCCGATGCGGCTTCGGCGGGAATGACGCCGTCGCCATTGATCGGATTGGCGGCGAAAACGCGTTTCGTATCACTGCTGTCTTCAGTAGAAATAGCGGTGGCGTTTGGTTTTTTGAGGCTGATCAAGGTCTGGCGGGCGGAGGCGAGGAGGCTTTTGCCTTCAGGGGTCTGATCGTTGATCGCGGCGAGGGAGAGGTTTTTTTCGCCTTTGAGGAGATCGTCGGCGTCTTTGAGGCGGATGCTGGCCCACTTGATGGCGCGAAGGAGTTCAGGCACGCGAATGCGTCCGTCTTGGTCGTCGTCGATCAGTGCGAGGGTTTTCTCGTCAAGTTCCAGTCCCTTCACTGGACAGCTGAGGGCGACCCAAAGTTTTTGGTCGAGGTTTTCGAGGTTGAGCAGGTCGGCCCCGTTTTCGAGTGTCACTTGGTCGAGCCCGCCGGTCCGAAAGAATTTCCAGGTATGGTTGGTCGTAGAGGAAGGAGTGGAGGACATATGGATTCTTGAGTTGGTGAGCCGCAGTAGGGCCTTATCGATAGATCTGTTTAGGGACCTAAGGCAACGATCCAATGCCAAGAATTAGCGTGAATGTTTTGCGGGTTGTTTGCAGTTCTTGCATGCCCTCTGAAATTCCGACACTGCTATCTCGCTTCCTAATACCATCCCTCATACGACGCATCTCCGATTTTTTAAACCCCTTGTCTGCAGCCAATCCATTGAGTCTTCATGAAGATCGACGCCCACCACCACTTCTGGAAGTATTCGATCGCTGAATACGGTTGGATTGATGAAGCGATGAAGGCGATCCGGCGCGATTTTCTGCCGGCCGATCTCGCTACCACCCTTAAGCCCGAACGCGTTGACGGCGTTGTATCCGTGGAGGCACGACCGACACTTGAGGAAACGCGCTGGCTGCTCTCGCTCGCGAAGGAGCATGACTTCGTTAAAGGCGTTGTCGGTTGGGTGCCGCTCGCCGACAAAAACGTGGGTGGTTTACTCGACGAACTGGTCGCAAGTCCTAAATTTAAAGGCGTACGCCACCTCGTGCAGGGCGAGCCGGATCCCAAGTTTCTCGAAGGCTCGGCTTTCAACGCTGGTCTGCGCGAAGTCACGGCTCGCGGATTGGTCTACGATCTTTTGATTTTTGCACGGCAGCTGCCGGCCGCGATCGCGTTCGTCGATCGGCATCCGAATCAAGTTTTTGTGCTCGATCACATCGCCAAGCCTGTCGTGCAAGGTCTGCCTGATCCGACTTGGGCGCGAGCTATGCGCGAGCTCGCCCGCCGTGAAAATGTGTACTGCAAGTTCTCCGGCGTCGTCACCGAGGTGCCGGGCTGGCAGTGGACGCCTGAGTTGCTTCGCCCGTATTTCGACACGGTGATGGAAGCCTTCGGGCCCGCACGCCTGATGTTCGGCTCCGACTGGCCAGTGTGTCTCGTGGCCAGTGAATACGCGCGCTGGTTCGGCTTTGTCGAGCAATGTGCCGCCCCGCTCCCGGCTGGCGACCGCGCCCGCCTGCTGGGCGGCACTGCGATCGAGGCCTACAAACTTTAACCGAACTACTCTCCATGCACTATCGTAAGCTAGGCCAAACTAGCCTTAAGGTTTCTGTTCTCAGTTTTGGCGCTTCGTCACTCGGCGACGCGTTTCGCAAGACCGATGAAGGCGAGGCGATTCGCACCGTTCACGTCGCGCTGGATCACGGCATAAACTTCATCGACGTCTCGCCCTACTACGGCGTGACCAAGGCCGAGACGGTGCTGGGCAAGGCGCTCAAAACCGTGGCGCGTGATCGCTATATTCTCGCGACGAAGGTCGGCCAGTACGCCGATGGCGTGTTCGATTTTTCGGCGGAGCGTGTCACGCGAAGTCTTGATGAGAGCTGTGCTCGACTCGGCACCGACTACATCGACCTGCTTCACTGTCACGATATCGAGTTTGCCGATTTGAATCAGATCGTTAACGAGACGCTGCCCGCACTCGTGAAGCTCCGTGAGCAAGGCCGCATTGGCCACATCGGCATTACGGGCCTGCCGCTTAAAATTTTCCCCGGCGTGATCGATCGCGTGCCGAAGGGCGTGGTTGAAGCGATTCTTTCGTTCTGCCGCTACGAGCTGAACGACAACTCGCTCGCGTCGCTCCTGCCGTATTGCGCCGAGCGCGGCATCGGTGTGATCAATGCCTCGCCGACCGGGATGGGTTTGCTCACGACGCGCGGCACGCCCTCGTGGCATCCGGCCCCGCCCGCGATGGTCGCAGGTGTGCGCAAAGCTGTGGAATATTGTCAGTCCGTTGGTGCCGACATCGTGAAGCTCGCGGTGCAATACTGCGTGGCCGATCCACGCATTGCCACGACACTCGTCGGCAGTGCGAATCCAGTTAATATCGCCAAAAACGTCGCATGGGCGCTGGAGCCGATCGACTTTGAGCTGATGGCGCGCGTCTTGGAAATTCTGCGACCGATCCATAATCATAACTTCACTCGCGGCCGCCCGGAAAACTGCGATCCGATTGTCGGCTGAATCCGAACGATATACTCCAAACCTCTTAATCGAAATCCTCACCATGCTTCAGATCGTCCTTCAAGAACCCGGAAAATTCATTCCCGTTGATGCGGCCGAACCCGTGCGCCAGCCCGGCGAAGCCTTGGTGCGTGTGCACCGGATCGGTGTCTGCGGCACCGACCTGCATGCCTTTGCCGGCAAGCAACCGTTTTTCAGTTACCCGCGAATTTGCGGTCACGAGCTGGGTGTCGAGGTGATCGATCCAGGTGATGAACCTAACGGCCTGAATGTTGGCGACCGTTGCTCGGTCGAGCCCTACATCAATTGCGGCAAGTGCATCGCCTGTCGACGTGGCAAGCCGAACTGTTGTGCCGCTATCAAGGTTCTGGGCGTGCACGCCGACGGTGGCATGCGTCCGGTTTTTGCCCTGCCGTCGCGCAAGCTGCATCGCTCGGCGAAACTTAATTACGACCAACTCGCCCTCGTCGAGACGCTCGGCATCGGTGCGCACGCCGTCGAACGCGGTGCGCCAGAGGCGGGCGAATTTGCCCTCGTGATTGGTGCAGGCCCGATCGGTTTGAGCGTGATCCAGTTCGCGCTGGCTGCTGGCGTGCGCCTTGCGGTGATGGACACGGCTGAGCCGCGCCTTGCCTTCTGCCGTGAAAAACTGGGCGTGAAGCATACGGTCAATCCCGCGAACGGTGATGTGAAAGCGCAACTACTCGAAATCGGCAACGGTGACTTGCCGACGATGGTGTGGGACGCAACGGGCAATCCACAATCAATGGCGGCCTCGTTCGAACTTCCGACCAGCGGTGGTAAACTTGTTTTTGTCGGCCTCTTCCAGGGCGACCTGACCTTCAACGATCCCTCCTTTCACCGTCGCGAACTCACCATTATGGGCAGCCGCAATTCGTGTCCGGAAACTTTCCGCACGATCATCGCCATGATCGAAGCAGGCAAAATCGACACGACGCCGTGGATCACGCACCGTTTCGAGCTGAAGGACGTGCCAACCCGCTTCCCAGAGGTAGCCAAAGACAAGACATTGCTGAAGGCGATGATCTCAGTCGGGTAGAGCTGGAATTTTATCCTGCAAGCCAGCCGAAGGTCTCGTAGCGGTGTTCGATTTTACCGCCGCGCAGGCTAACGACGGTGAAGCCCTCGGAGAATCCCCAGCGTGGGCCTTTCCACCAATCGCCGCACACGGCTCCGCTGGTGATGAACTGGCAACCTTTGTAGGAAACGACTTCGTTCACGTGCGTGTGGCCTTGGAGCACCGCGATCACGCGGTAGGGCTCGATGACTTTCAAAACCTCGGCTGCATTGGCCACTGTGAAGTAGGATTTCGTCGCGGGCCTGGCGCTCGGTGGTCGATAGCAAGTGTATGCGGTGACGAGGGGGATGTGGGTGGCGATGATCACCGGCACGGCGGGCCCAACGCGGGCGAGGTCGGCGGCGAGCCAGGCGATTTGTTCGGCTGAAATGCGGCCTTCCCAGTCGTGATCATCGGTCAGGCAGACGGAATCCAGCATCACAAAATGATAGCCGCCTTGATCGAAGGAACCATAGGTTGCGCCAAAGCGATCCTCGTAGATTTTCTTCCCGCCACTGCCGGCCAGATTGAAAACGTCGTGATTACCGATGGTGCGATGTAACGGCAGGTCGAGCAGGTGTTCGGTTTTTGAATACAAGTCGTAGAGCGAATTTGCCCGCTCGGCCGGGACTTTGTTGGCGTCAAAAACGAGATCGCCACCGCACAAGGCGAAGGTGGGTTTCAGGGCGGCGATCTGGCGGAAGCACTTTTCGCTGCCTTCGGTGCCGTGGAGTTCGGGTTGCAGATGAATGTCGGTGAAGAAAACAAACTCCAGGTTGCCTGGAACGATGGGAGTTGGTTCTGACGTTGGTGCGGCACCGAGTTTAGTGGCGCAGGCGCCGAGTGTGGCCAGGCCGGAGATTTTAATAAATTCGCGACGGCCAAGTGCAGTTTGCATGGCGTATCATTAGAGGATTCTTCGCCTTGCCGAAATGAGAAAACGGTTTTTTAAAAAGTTAAATCGAGGTATCGACGACGGCATTTTCGTGGCCTATTTTCGTTCCGTGACTGCTCCTGCTGCTATTTATTCCGAAGGTGAAGAACTCGCCAATGCGATCACGCATGGGATCGGGGCGCTGCTCAGTGTCGCGGCGCTGGCGTTGCTGGTGGCGTTTGGTTCGCGCTATGGCGATGCGTGGGGTGTGACGAGCGGGGCGATTTATGGGGTGACGCTGATCTTGGCCTACACGGCTTCGACGGTTTATCACATGCTGCAGTCGGAGCGGGCGAAGCGAATTGGCCGTAAGTTCGACCACGCAGGGATTTTTGTGCTGATCGCCGGAACGTACACGCCGTTTCTCCTCGTGAGCCTGCGCGGTCCGTGGGGCTGGAGTTTGTTCGGCGTGGTCTGGGGCTTGGCGGTTGCCGGGGTGGTGATGAAATTTTTCTTCGCGGGGCGCTTTCGGGTGGTTTCGACGTTGATCTACATTTTGATGGGCTGGCTGATCGTGATCGCGTTCAAGCCGCTTCAGGCGGCGGTTCCGCCGGTTGGCATCTGGCTGTTGGTTTCGGGTGGGCTGTGCTACACGGGTGGCACGGTTTTTTACCTCTGGAAATCGCTGAAATATCACCACGCGATCTGGCACTTGTTTGTGCTGGCGGGCAGCATTTGCCACTTTTTCTCGGTGTTGAACTATGTGCTGCCGGTGGTGGCGGTTTGAGGCTGTTTTTGCAATGACGGGAGGACGTAGCTTCCTGCCGTTCTGAACGAAGTGATGCTAACGCCTCGTAGGGTTTGGGGCAAAATTCAGCGGCTATTCGTTTGTCATCTATTAAATGACAAACGAATTAATGGAGTGCGCAGGCTGATGCCCGGCTGCCGGAAAATTGGTTCAAGCCGACGGTTTTGAAGCTTCCTTCGCTGGAGCGCGGATGCTGAAGGCGAGGGCGGCGGCGACGAGGAGCATGGCGGCGGCGATTTTGTAGGCGATGGAGTAGGAGCCGAAAAGATCGCGGATCATGCCGCCGTAGCGCGAGCCGAGCACGCCGGCGATACCGAAGCCGGTGAAGACGAAGCCGTAGTTCACGCCGAGGTTTTTCACGCCGTAGAAATCGGCCGTCGCGGCGGGCATGAGGGTGAAGATTGTGCCGTAGCAGAGCCCGGTGAACGCGGTACCGAGGATCATCAGCACCGGGCTGTTGTAGTGCGCGAAGATGAACATGTTGATCGCCTGGAGCACGAAGGCAAAAACCATGGTCTGGGTGCGGCCGATGCGATCGGAGACGAAGCCGCTCACGATGCGACCGAGGGTGTTGAAGGCGGCGAGGGTCATCACGGCATAGAAGCCGGCTTCCCACGCGGCTTGTTCTTTGGCGATGATGGCGACGTTGGAGATGAGCATGAGCCCGGCAGCGGCGGCGAGGACGTAGATGCACCAGAGCAGGTAGAACTGCGGGGTTTTCAGCATGTCGGCCCAATCGTATTCGCGGCGGGCTACGACGGCAGGTTTAGATCCGGCGGTTGGTACGGTGGTGGAGGGCTTGAAATCGGCGGGAGGATTGTTGAGCAGCAGTGAGAGTAGGCAGATCACCACGGTTGCGCCGATACCAAGGACGAGGAAGGTCTTTTCGATACCGTAGGCGCCGAGGAGGAATTGCGTGAGCGGGCCCATGTAAACAGC
>JAYTWC010000284.1:0-2182 GCA_043743635.1 Verrucomicrobiota bacterium
CAGGCACAATTAAAACCCATCCTTGCCGAACAAAAAAAGGAAATGGACGCCGTTCGCGCCGACACCTCGCTCGAAAAGGACGCGAAGTGGGCCAAGGCAGCCGAAATTCTTAAAGCCTACCAGCCGAAGATCCGCGCCATCCTCACGCCAGACCAGCAGAAGAAATTTGACGAGATGAAAGATGAGATGCGTGGCATGGGTGGACCGCGCAAGGAAAGGTCCAAGGATAAAGAGAAGGAATAATTCCCCTTCCCTTCGTAATTTCAACGCCGACCCGAAAGGGCCGGCGTTTTTCGTTTTGGACACGCGCGCCTACCACCCGCAGGCTGCGGGTTCATGAGTAAACCTCGCATCTTTATCGTTGGCGGTGGCGCCGCCGGATTCTTTTCCGCGATCACCTGCGCCGAGACAAATCGCGATGCCGAGGTCCATCTATTCGAGCTCACGTCGAACCTTTTGGCGAAAGTGCGTGTTTCGGGTGGCGGTCGTTGCAATGCCACTCACGCCTGTTTCGAGCCGCGCGACCTGGTCAAACGTTACCCACGCGGAAGCCGCGAACTGCTCGGTGCTTTTTCCCGCTGGCAACCGCGCGACACCATCAACTGGTTCGCCGCGCGCGGCGTGGGACTCAAAACTGAAGACGACGGCCGCATGTTTCCCGTCACCGACGATTCCTCAACCATCGTCGACTGCCTAACCCGCGCAGCCGCTTCGGCCGGAGTAAAAATACGCACCGGCTGCGGCGCGACCGATATCAAAAAAACATCCGATGGCAGCGGTTTCGTGCTCATCCTGTCAAACGGCGAAAGCCTTGAATGCGACAAGCTTCTTATCGCCACCGGTGGCAGCAAGACGGCTGGCGGCCTCTCGCTCGCGCAAAAGCTTGGTCACAACGTCGAACCACCCGTGCCGTCGCTCTTCACGTTTCACATCGAGGATTCGCGCCTCAAAGACCTCGCCGGCCTCTCTGTCGAAAACGCCGTCGTTTCCGTATCCAGTCTTAAACTACGCGAACAAGGTCCACTTCTCATCACCCACTGGGGTATGAGCGGTCCGGCGATCTTGCGACTTTCGGCCTGGGGTGCACGCGTACTCCATGGCGTCGACTACAAATTCACGCTTACCGTCAACTGGCTCGGCGGCCGTCCACTCGAAACCGTGCGCAACGAGCTGGCCGCCGCGCGCACTGCCAATCCACGCAAACAAGTCGCCAACTGGAACCCCTTTTCCATCCCGCAACGCTTCTGGGAAAAACTCGTCGCCGGCGCAGGCGTTTCGCCGACCGCCGTCTGGACCTCCATATCGAACCAACTGCTTGCGGCCATCGCCGGCCAGATTGCGGCAGGCGAATTTACTGTCACCGGCAAAAGCATGAACAAAGAAGAGTTCGTCACCTGCGGCGGCGTGCGCCTGGGCGAAGTCGATTTCAAATCAATGCAGAGTCGCGTCTGCCCTGGACTGTATTTTGCCGGCGAAGTCCTCGACATCGACGGCATTACGGGCGGTTTCAACTTCCAGGCGGCTTGGACCACCGGCTGGCTGGCCGGAAAAGCGATGGCTACTGGTTCTACCTGATCATGTCCTACTGGCAAATCCTGGTTCTCATTCTCCCCGTGTTCGCGCTGATCGCCATCGGCGTCGGACTGCGTCGCATGGCGTGGCTCACCGCTGAGGCCGACGCGAGCCTGCTCAAGCTGGTGGTTAATTTCCTCTACCCGTGCCTGATTTTTGAGAACGTTCTCGGAAACGATGCGCTTCGCGTGCCCTCAAATCTCGCCCTCGCTCCACTGCTCGGAATGGCGCTCATGGCAGCGACCATCCTTGCCTCACTTTACGTCGGCCGCGCGCTCGGATTAACCCAAGGCCACGGCCTGCGCACCTTCGCGTTTGCCGCCGGAATCAACAATTACGGCTACATCCCGATCCCGCTCATGACTGCGCTCTTTGGCCCTGCCAGCTTGGGCGTTTTACTGGTGCATAATGTCGGCTGCGAAGCTGCAATCTGGACCGTGGGCATCCTGGTGCTTTCGGGTTTGTCGCTGCGCGAAGGTTGGCGTAAACTAATCAACCCGCCCGTCATTGCACTTTTACTCGCGCTGACCGGAAATCTCCTCGGCATCGGGCCGCATGTGCCAGGTTTTGTGCGCGAGGTCATTCACCAATGTTCGATGTGCGCAATCCC
>JAYTWC010000285.1:0-4328 GCA_043743635.1 Verrucomicrobiota bacterium
GAGCGGATCTTTTACCCCTTCGTAACAGTTATACTCGCTGAGGATTGCGGTGACAAACTGAGCGCGGGTGCAATCGATGTTGGCCAACGTGCCGCCGGCGAAGCCTGCTGTGCTGTTGCAGTTCCAATAGTTGTTGAACAAGTGGCTGCGACCGAACCGGCTGGCGATGGCGCGTGAGGTGGTGCCACTTGTCCACCAGTTGTGATGCCAGCAAACGCGGTAGTTGGTCAGGCCGTCGCCGGTGCCGAGGTCAGTGTCGCTTGCGCCGACGAGGCTGCCGAAGTTGTGGCCGTTGTCGCGGGTGAAGGAAAACTTGCACCAGGAAACGGTGATCAGGTCGGAGCCGTTGATGATATCGAGGGCGTCGCCGGTGCAATCGTAGAGGGAGCACTTGGTGACGAGAACGCGGGTCGCGCCGGAGAGGGTGATGCCGTTGTTGGCGCCGGCGGCACCGGTGTTGGCGGAGAGGTTGAGGTTGCTGATGACGACGTTGGAGACGTTGGTCAGTTCGAGGGTGCCGAGGAGGGTGGCATTGGTGTCGTAGCCCTTGATCGTCTTGTTTGACTGGACACTGATCTTGCCGTTGACGCCGAGGTCGATGACGCCGGACACGATGATGGTATAGGCGGTGTTGGCTGTTTCGGCGTAGGTTCTCAGGTTGGCGGCAGTGCTGACGCTGACGGTGGTGCCAGCCGTGCCGCCGGTGGTGCCTGAGGCGGAGCCGTCGATCGTGATAGAGCCGACGAGGTTGACGGTGAGGGTGGCTGCGGTGCTGGTGGCCGTGCCGGCGGTGTTGGTGGCAACAACGCGGTAGTAGGCGGCATCGGTGGCGGTGGTGGTGCCGATGGAGTAGTTGGCCGCAGTGGCGCCGGAGATCGCGGTGTAGGTCACGCTGTCAGTGCTTTTTTGCCACTGGTAACTGGGTGTGGGCAGGCCATTGGCGGCGGTGGTGAACGAAGCGGGTTGGCCAACGAGGACGGTCTGTGAGGCTGGCTGGGTGATGATCGTGGGTGTGGAGTTGACGATGGCTGCGCTGACGACGGTCACCACCGCAGGATCGGCTGAGACGACGGCTTGGTTGTTGAGCGAGTCGTAGGCGCCGAGGTCGGGGGCGCTGTCGCTGAATGGTGTTGAAGTGGCGGTGCCGAGGTCGGTGCCTTTGCCGATCAGGCGGCCACCGGGAACGGGCCGGAGAAAAGGAAGGTCGGGCAGGCCGCCGTCATCGCGGCGCGGGCCGGTGGTGAGGGTGACATCGGTGCCCAGGAAATCACTGGCGGCCACGGAGGCGAGCACTTGCCAGGTGTTGGTCTGTTGGGTGGAGGACGAGGCGATGGAGGACGCGCCGATGGCGGCGTTGTTACGAATGGTGTGGGTGCCGGTGAGCGCGGGATAGGAGGTGCCGAGATGGTTTAGGTTCACGCCTCCGCTGCCGTTGTTCCAGACGGTGTTGTTGTCGGCGGTCTGGCCGGCGGAGTTGTTGTTCTGGTCGATGCCGTAGGAGCGGTTGCCCCAGGCAACGCAGCCGACGATGCGGTGCGGAGCGGGCGTGCCGTTGCCGCCGAGTTTGAAGCCCTGGCCGTTGCCGTCGAAGAGGCCGCCGGAGGGGCCCCAGACGTCGATGCCGCTGCGGGTGGCCCAGCAGTTTTCGATCAGGGTGCCTGACGAACCCATCCAAAGGTCCCAGCCATCGTCAGAGTTTTCGATGGAACGGCAGCCGCGCCAGACGTTGCCCGTGCCGAGGTTCCACTTGGCGCCAAAGCCGTCGGCGTTGCCGCCGATCGGGGCGTCGTAGCTGCGGAAGGAGTCGCAGTTGAGAAGCAGGTTGTTGGCGGGATAGGTCGTGCCGGACGAACCGCCTGTAATCTGGAAACCGGTGTTGCGGGCGCTTTCGCTGACGCAGCGTTCGGCGATGTTGTTGCTGCCGGAGAAAAGAAAATTGTTGTGGGGCGCGCCGACCACCTTGAGGCCGTAGACGTAATAGTAACTGCCGTTGAAGGTTATGGCGTTGAGGCTGGTTCCGGCGACGGCGCTGTAGTCGAAGACGGGCAGTTCGCCGGGATAGGCGCGGATGCGGATGAGGCTGGTGGCGGAGCCGGCTTTGTTGAGGTAAACGGCGGCGGTTCCCGTGTAGTTGCCTCCGCGCACGTAAACGAGGTTGCCGGCCACGGCGACTGAGACGGCCTTGAGCAAGGTGGCGAAGGGCGCGGCGAGCGTGCCAGCGTTGGCATCGGAGCCGTTGGGGGCGACGTAGTAGTTCGCCTGTTCGGGGCCGGCCTCGAAGACCTTGAACTTGCAGCGCACGGAGAAGTTTGGTGTGCCGACGGGCAGTCGCGTGGTGAGAACTTCACGGGTGGCGCCAACGGGGTCGGAGGCGAGGAGTGCGGTGGTCGAGCGCAGCCACCAGATGGGATGCCAGGTGGTGCCGTCGGTTGAGATATCGAGGTCGTACTGGACGCCGGGGCGATGGCCGGCCTTTTCAAGGATCTGCACGGTGACGGTTCCGTCCGCCGCGATGGGCTGGGGTTGAATGGCGAGCAGGGGATTGTCGCTGGCGACCGGATCTGTGCCAAGGGCGAACTCGATCAAGTTGGCCACACCGTCGGCGTCGGCATCGGCGGCCGGGCTTTGCAGGCTGGGGTACGTGGCGAGGCGCGCGGCAGCCCAGTCGTTATAGTACTCCGCGCAGTGGGCGAGCGACGCCGTCAACGCACTGGCGATGAAGCTGGCAGCGATGAAGCGGAATAGGTGTTTCGGCGAGGGGCTATTGAGCGGAGTAAATACGGACATGGGGAAAGACGGCGCAGGGCGCTGGGGTGTGTCAGAAGGGAGCAGGTAAATCGGCAATAGTTCCTGCTGGACAGGCGATGGCTACCGCAAAAATTGATGACAAAAAACGACAAGAAGGGGGCGTTTAACCGCAAACGGCCCCGCCACCTTTTGCCCGGCCTTGGAGCGGGTGTCGCCCGTCTGGCCGATCGTATCCGATTTTCGGCCTCCGATGACTTGGACTCAAACGATGACTTTGTCCGGTGACACGCCTTCGTTAAGCCACACCAACGCCTTGGATCTATCGGTGAAGACTTGGATTTGGCCCCGACCGACTTGAGATTTGTAGAACTCGATCATGGCCCCGGAAAAACCCGGCGTTATCAAAAACGCCCAGCGAGCTTTTGGCGATGAAGCCTGATTAGCCGCCAACAGTTCTAAAGTAGGTGCGGTCACCAAACTCTCTGACACCCCCGAGTAATCGGAGAACCCGCGCAGATCGGGATGAAAGTCCTTGTTGCGAGCCATGGAGGTTAAGTTGCTAATCCAATCCTGGTCCGTGACGGTACCGGTTGAGGTGACAAAGATCACACCCTTATTCAGGTCAAAGGAATGGCTGCACGGCATGTTTATTATCCATCAGGATGGCGCATGGACGATTTTGGGCGAGGAGTAATTCAAGCCGGTTTGCGCGACCCTTGCACGGATGCCTTTCCGTCGACGGCGCGTCCCATTTCAGGGCTTTTCCGTGGCTAGAGCCCTGCCCACCGATCTGATTTCGGATTTAGCAATGGATATGGTTTTATTCGAAATGCTCTAAAACTAACAAACGGCAGCACGCCCCGTTCGGATGAGCGGCGCTTTAGGAGTGGCGTGGAGTCGCAACATGAAATGTTTTCAGGCTTAACTGTGAAGCGAGAGCCGTGAACGCGCCTAGGTGCTGGTTACTTCGGCAGGTTCGCGGCGATGTCTTCGCTGAGTTTGGCGGTGGCTTCGCTGAGTAATCGCGCGAGGGCGGCAAAGTCGGTGCCGTTCCATGCTAGATCGGGAGCCGTAAACGTGCGGCGGACGACGACTTGGCCGCTCGCGCCGGAGGCGATGATGTCGTAGGCGGCGGCGAAGCGGGCGACGTGGGTGGTGTCGCTGGTCTTGAGCCCTTCGCAATTAAGGATTCGCACGACGACGTCGTAGTCGCGGCGGATGTCGATAGAGAACGGATAAGTAGTGACGCCGCCGATTTTGTCGGTGGCGAGTAGGTTTTCTTTGAGGGCGCGGTTGATGCCGGCTTCGAGTGGTTCGGCCCAGAGGGCAAATTCCTGAAAACGGAGTTCGTTGGCACCGGTGCGAACGACCATGTCTTTGTGGTTGCGCAGGTAGCCAGGGAGTTCGACGGGGCGGAGGCCGATTTGGTGCGTGCCGGTGGGATGGGCAGAGGCGACGAGGGTGGTCGTGGGGCCGTTGAGCACGAAGTAGCGCGTCGCGTCGATGGAGGCGTCGGGGATGATTTTGCAGCCGGCGAGCGCGAGGATGGTTGCGGCGGCGCAAAGCAGGGCGGGGCGGAG
>JAYTWC010000286.1:0-2070 GCA_043743635.1 Verrucomicrobiota bacterium
ACAGCGCCAACCTCCAGATCGACGTTAAAAAAGTGATCGCCACACTTGGTTCCGCCACGGCTTACGGCACGACATTTTCAAAAAACCCCAAGGAAATCGACGGCACGCTGATCCTCCAAGGCACTGACGAACTACGCAAAATCGCCGAAGGCCTCGCCGCTCAATTTTCCGTCTCCAATCCGGAAGAGGTGGTCGAAGTAAAAGGACTGCCCTTCCCCGCCTACTCGATCAAAGGCGAAGTCACGGTCGCGTTTCCACCAGAACCAGTCATTATCGTTAGCCGTTCGCAACCCCAACTGCTCAAGGCCTACGATCTCTGTCGCGGCAAAGGCGCTTCCGCCGCCCAGGGATCTTCACCGCTCAAAAAGCTCATCCCCAAAAGCCGGCCACTCCTCGTATTTGCAGCCAGCGAAGTCCCCAACACCGACGGCCTCTTCCAAGAAAATGCACCACAGGCCCGGATCTTAAAAATGGCCAGTTCCGCTTCCGTTGCCATCGGTCAAAACGAAAAACTCACCACGGCCACGATCCAGCTCGTAGCCATCGACGACGAGCTGTCAGAGAAATTGCTCAAGATCGTCCAAGGCCTCACCGCCATGCTCTCACTTACCCAGAGTGACGACAAACAGCTCTCTGCCTTTCTTCAATCCGTGAAAGCCGAACGCACCGGCAGAACTATTGTCGTCAGCCTCGCCTACCCAACCGACGGTCTAATTCAGATGATCCATCAAATCGAGGAAAGCGAACAACGTCAGAAACAAAACCTCCCAGTTTCCAGCAGCCAGCCGGTCAAGATCACGCCCCCAGACAAGACCATCGACACGTGGATAGCCGACGGCGACACCAGCAGCAACAACATCGCCCCCGAAACCCTTTGCTACCGAACCATCGGAAATGTCACGCTAAAAAACGGCACCCTTATCACACTCCATGGAAGGCGCGACGCGGGTGAAAACGCCCGGCTCGACTGCGTCGACATCACACCCACCATCGGCGGCACATCGCTCCACTTTGAAGCAGAAAATATGGTCCTCCGCCGCTATCGCACGGAAAAATCGCCGCATGCCTCTGGCGGCAAATGCATCAGCCTTGAAAACAGCGCCACGGGTGAAGCCCGCTTCGAGTTCCCCGGCGCCGACGGTTCGTACACGGTAAAAGTTCGTTACGTCGACGAAAACGACGGCAAGGCCACCTTCTCCGTCACCACACAAGACCCCGAACCATCCACAAGCGACGACGCTGACGCACCGTCGGCACCAACTTCTCCGGCAACTCCGGCGGCTCCCAAAGCGCCAGTTGCGCCCGGGACTGAATGAGATATGGTCTATAATGCGACAATGAGCTTGCCGATCCAGGCCGTATCCGTAAAAGCCGCTGCACCACTGACCTCTCCGTCGGCAGATGCAGATCTGATCGCGGATTGCCTGCGCGGTGACATGCGCGCCTTCGACGAAATCGTGCGCCTCCACACTCCGCGTGTTTTCAACTACCTCCTGCACATGACGCGGCACCGTCAGGACGCCGAAGACATCGCCCAGCAAACCTTCATCAAGGCCTACACCCACCTCTCTAGCTTTGATCCAACCCGTTCCTTCATCGCCTGGCTGCTCACGATTGCACGTCGCACCGCGCTTAACCATTTTCGATCGGTAAAAAACTTCGAACCCATCGCCGAAGATGCCGCCGCCTCAGACACAACACCCGACCGCCACCTGGAAAAACGCGACCAACTCGATACGCTCTGGGAACAAGCCAAACGCGTGTTGTCGGAACGCGAATTCGAAGTTCTCTGGCTACGCTACGTCGAAGACCGCTCGATCGAAGAAGCCGCCCAAATCCTCGGCCTCAACAAAACTCACACCAAGATCATCGCCTTTCGCGCCCGCCAACGTCTGATCAAACTCCAAACACAATCATGAGCTCCCACGGAAAAACCCGCCTCGTCTGCCGTGTCCTCCGTCTTCGCGACGCCATGACCGACTCACGCGCCACGGCCCACGTCTCGCAATGCGCCGACTGTCAGGCGTATTACCGCGCCACGGATAATCTCATCGGCCAGCTCCGCCAGCC
>JAYTWC010000287.1:0-7028 GCA_043743635.1 Verrucomicrobiota bacterium
ACGAGTGTGCCAGGCTGGGCGGAGAGCGTGTAGATCGCGGCGTCGTCGCACATGCGGGTGGCAATGCGCTCGAAGCGGTTGGCGTGAACGCGGTTTTTGCGCATAACGTTGGGCGTGCGGGTCCAACCCCAACCAAGGCTTACGCCCATGTAGGAGACGTTGGAGATTTCGTTATGTTCGATCGTCGTGTCGCGCACGTAACCGGCGATGATGGCGACGCCGCCCCAGTCTTCGTTGGCGCAATCGGTCACGACGTTGTTGGCGATGCGTTCGCGGGAGCAGATTTCGCGTTCGTCGGCGGGCGAGTAAGGGAGGTGCGACTCGATGCCATCGCCTTGGAACGAGCCGAGTTGAATGCCGTTGTTGCCAAGGTCGTGAAACACGCAGCCTTCGATGACGTTGTCGTGGGTGCCGCTGACCAGATCGAGACCAGACATCGCTATGTGTTCGAAGTGGCAGCGCTCAAAACGCAGGTTGTGCGCGTTCGTGACGGTCACGCCGGCCGGTGCACGGCTGGTCCATGTTTGATTGTCGAGTCCACGCCAGTCAGCCGTGCCTTTGGGCCGGAGTTTGTAGGCTTCGGTGATGCTCATTCCGGCCTGGAGAGGCACATGTCCAGCGAAAGAGGGACGCAGCCACGTTGTATGCTCAAAGCGGATACCTTTGAAAACGATGTTCGAAACCGGGCGATCGAGGGTGCCGGAGATTTCGACCAAAGTTTCCAGTGCTGGCGCTATGACTTCAGCCGTGCGCAGATCTTCGCCTTCGCGAGGCCAGTAGTAGATCCGACCAGTGGCGCGGTCTTGGTACCATTCACCTGGTTCGTCGAGGAACTCGATGGCGTTGGCGAGGAAGAAGGCACCGCTGCCGCCTTCGGACTTCAGGATGGGTTGTGGCCAGGGATGCTCGAATTCGATTTTGCTCTCCGGTTGGTGAAACGTCACGCGGGCCTCGGAGTCCTCTACGGTCAGCGTTTTCAAACGCAGGATGGCGATAGCCCATTGTTGGGCGACGATCATCTCGGCATCGGCCGGATGTTTTAGCGTCGCGACAAGTGCTGCTGGGAATCCCGCCTGTTCTTTGGTGCGATCCCAGGATGAGAGGCGTTCCATGGTTTCACCGTTGGGTGTGCGAGCGCGGGTGGCTTTGCGGCCGTTGACCCAAAGTTGGCGGAATTCCAGCGGGCGGCCGTTGAAAACCGGTGTATTGGCAACCCAAATACGGTCGTGTGCAGTTTCGGGCAGGCCAGGAATTTTTTCCGTAAGAGGCTGCCAGTTGGAAATGGCGATGCCTCCGCTCAGCACGGGTTGTTCGCCGCTGGCCGCTTCGAAAATCGTCAGGCTGTTTACGGTACCTGAGTCTTCGGGTCGCACGATCATGGGCCGATCCAGCCAGTACGTTCCGCCGCGCAAAATCACATGGACATCGCCGTCGATTGGCGTCGGAGACGTGCGCCGGAGTTCACGGGCTTTGCGGACCGCAAAAGCGGGGGAGGCAAGTGGATTTTCTCGCGTGCCGGATTGTTCGTCATTGCCGTTGGGTGAGACCCATAACTCGGCCCCATGGACAAACGGTAGGTTGAAAACCGTGAATGCAAGGAGAAGCAGGTGATGCTTTGAGGTTATCATGGGGAAGGGCAATGGTACCTGCTTTGGCCAATCATCCTTTGGTGAGCAGCGCAATTGTTGAAAGTAGGTTAAGCGATCTTTGGCTGTATCAAGTTTGTATGATTCGACCGAAAATTGCTTCGACTGCGGTTAACGGTCCTTGCGGCAAAGCGACAGAGTCAAAGACGAGTTGGATGAATTATTTCATGAAATAAAGCTTCGAGGCATCACTACCTCGTGCTCAGGAGGCAGTATTTCTGGCAATTGGGCATCGACGTATTGTGGCCATTAGAATCGGACGTTTTTTGAGTTGGATATTTGGCAGCCTATTTCAAAGGCAAGGAGTCGATTTTGCTTCGAATTGAGTGCGAAAGATATAATTTATTTAATTTATCATTAACCTGTTAAGTTACTTTTAGTCTGTAATTCTAATACCTGCGTTCATCCGCTTTTACTTACACGTGTCCGATCGACTTGCCTGTTGGGAACCGAAACCTCCATCAGGAAGGTGAAAAAAGGCGTTGACTTCGAGCTTTTCATGAAACACTGGGTCTGTGGTGGTGTTTCATATGAAACAACACTCCATCGTCTGCTTCACCGCCCTCACACCCCGTTGTTCCCTGTAAATATTGGTTTTCGCAATACCAGCCAACCTAAGAACCCATCGCTATGAGTAACCTCACACCTGTCCGGGCCTCGCACGTGCGCACCAGAGGCTTGTTTCTATCAACTTGTTTTGTTGCAATGACCCTGCTGGCGACGGCCGTCGGGCTGATCAGTCCGCAGGCTCGCGCTGCAGATGCCGCTACTGGCACTATCGAAGGCCGCGTGCTCAATCAGAGTAACGGTCGCTATCTCGGCAAGGCCGTGGTTCAAGTCGAAGGTTCGACGAATCAAACCCTCACCAACGACTTTGGTGAATATCGCTTGATCGAAGTTCCTGCCGGTGACGTCAAGTTGACCGTCACTTACCAGGGCTTGGAGCCAAGAACCCACGTCATCGTGGTGGAAGCCGGAAAAGTGGTCACTAAAGATTTCGGCCTGAGTCGTGAGACAAAAATCGCCACCGAAGAGGAGACCGTAATGGTCCTCGATCCGTACACCGCGAGTGAAACCCGTTTTAAGAACGCGGCTGAAATCGCGATCAACGAAGAGCGGCAGTCCGCCAACATCAAAAGCGTCGTGTCGGCCGATTCCTTGGGCCACGTCGCTGATGGTAACATCGGTGAATTCGTTCGTTTCATGCCAGGTATCGACGTTTCGTACGGTGGCACTTATGTGAACGGCGCTGACGCCAGTCAGATTTCGGTGCGCGGTTTCGGCCCTGAAGATACCGCGATCATGATCGACGGCATGCCGGTTTCGAGCCCTTCACCCGCCAACCTGACTCGCGCGGTGGGTCTTGATATGATTTCGATTAACAATGCGTCTCGTATTGAAGTGACGAAAGTTTCCACCCCCGACATGGCGAACGACTCGCCCGGTGGTTCGGTCAATTTGATTACCCGCAGCGCTTTTGAATATGCCAAGCCGGAGTACACGGCGGAAGCGACCGCCACGTTCAATACGATGGATATGAATTTCCTGAAGAAGGAACCGGGTCCGATTAATAAGAAGTCTTATCATACGCTGCCCGGCGCTCGCATGAGCGTTTCTTACCCGCTCAATAAAGACTTGGGCTTCAGCTTTTCTATCGCCTCTGACAATAAGTATCAGCCGAATCAAAGTGTGAAGATTAACAAGATTCAGGCGGGTACCGTGTCTAACGATATGCGCGCTTACGATCCCTCAATCACGGTTGCAGCAACTCCGATGGTCAATTCCAAGGGTGTATCCACTTTTGCTAATCCCTTTACCGATACATTCCAAATCTACGACAATCCTTGGGTCACGTATAAGCAATCTGGCAATTTGCGTGTCGATTGGCGCCCTATTACGGGTATGTCGATCTCGACCAACTATCAGTACTCTCAATACACGGGCAATAACGTGAGCCGTCGTCTTGCGTTTACGATCGCGCGGCCGCTGGATTGGGGTGATGACTATATTACCGGCATTCAATATAGGCAGGCCGTTGTTGCTGGAACCACGCGTACCACGGACGGCGGCGCTAAGATCACCCAAACGATCGATGCCCGTGATAAGGGCGGCGACACTCATTCTGGCTACATCAAGATGAGTTTTCAAAGGGGTGCGTGGAGTTTTGACGGTTTCGCCAGCCGTTCGCTCGCGAATGGTCACTACGACGATCGTGAAAACGGCCATTTCTCAGGCCTCGATCTTACTTTGTCGAACGTGGGCAATCTTAGCTATTCGGGTATCACGGAAGGTCATCCTACTACCATCACGGCCGCTAGAAGGGATGGTACGTGGTATGATTATACTAAGATGAAGAATTGGACTCTCGATAATGCCGCGACCTTGGATGCAAAATCGGGCGAAGCTTATCAAAAGGATATTGCTGACAATTTCGGTCTCAATCTCCGTCGCGAACTCGATTTCCTGCCTTGGCGCAGCGGTGCAAAGATCGGCTGGGCTCGTGCTGTCAAGTCTCAATCGAAGTGGGGTCCTGGTACAGGCTATAAGACTCGTTATGTTGGTACCACGGCGCTTACGGCGGCCGATATCACGGACGATGTTTATCAGGTGTCCCCCGGCTTCCGCTATCCCATTCAGCAATGGGCCGACGTATATAAACTCTATTCAATCGCCCAGGCTCATCCTGAGTATTTCGACGAGGGTATCATCATCAGCAACGCTACCGGTAACTATGTGAGTTCGATCAATCAGAAGAAGAAGGTTACGGAAACTGCTGATTCGTTCTACGCGATGTACGATGCGAAGTTCTTTAATAATCGCTTGTCGATTACGACCGGCGTCCGCCAGAAATTGAACAAGGTGACCGGTTATCAGCCTTATACCGATGGTGCATATCTGAACCTTAAAAACGCCGCTGGGCAGAGCTATTATGATCCCGTTTGGATGACCGTCGTGCCGATTAACGGTAGTGCGATCAGCACGGTCTTTAACGGTTATGCTGCGGACGGTGTCACTCGCGTAAACAAGACACTCACCTATGCTCAATGGACTACGGATGCAGCTTTCCTGAGTCGTCTCGCCCAGGCTGGTCTTGCGCTGCCGACTCCGTATTATTCCAGGAATGCGAACAATACAGGTTATCTTAATGGCTTACCTGACGCCACCACTGGACTTCCCACGGTTGCCACTCCCGGAACCTGGCAAAACAACATGGACCTCACGAAGATCCGCAGTGTTACCCGCAATCTCTCGGCCAAGCGCACCGATCCGAGCACGCCTTCTTTCATCGCCGCGTACAAACTGACTAAGAATATTGATCTTAAGGCTTCAGTGAGCCGTGAGACGAAGTTGCCCGATCTAGAAAATTCATCGACCGGTGGCGGCTATATTGCCGGCGCCTCGACGTCGACCGACTCCAATACGGGTGTCACCACCGTTGTGGTGAATAATCCCAACCTAAAACCCGAGATAACGAACTCGTTGAACGTAGCGGTTTCCTATTATAACAAGACCGGTAGCTTTACGATAAGTGGCTACATGAAGCAGATTGAAAATGAATGGGAAAACTTAACTTATTTCGGCGATACGGACGAGGGATTGGCGATTGCTCGTGCCGCTGGCTATGAGCCTTCACCTAGCGACATTGTCAAAACGACGATCAATGGGACTGATGGCATATCGAAGAAGCGCGGTCTAGAACTCGAAGTTCGGCAAAATCTCAGCATTATTGGCGAATGGGCCAGCGGCTTTGATATGTTCGCTACCTATACGTACAAGACCCACTCCACGTTGTCTGCCGTCTCTGGAGTTATCAATAGTCAGCAAGGCAAGTCGCAGGACAAATACAGTGCAGGTTTGATGTATAGCACCAAGAAGCTGACCTTGGCGGCTCGCGGCACCTATGCGGAGTCGACCTATTCGAAGAACTCAAACTCGCCGGTTTCGTATACCGGTCCTGACGGTGTGACCAATAAATATCAATTGTATGATTATTATGATCCGGAGTATCGCGTGAACTTTGAAGGTTCCTATCGCCTCAGTGCTAATGTCAGTTTGCTCGTGAGTGTGAGCGATGCGATCCGTTCGAAGAACAATCGCAGAACGTGGGATATTGGTTCCGATGTTTTCCCGGAATATGAACGGACTTGGGTCTACAACCGCTTCGGCACCACCATCACAGCGGGTGTGACGGCTACGTTCTAAATTGGTTTTGTTCGATTATTTCATAGCCCGGCCTATCTGGCCGGGCTATTTTGTTATCGGCTATTGATGCGCTGTTATACCAAATTGTACTCAAACATATAAAAACAGGGTAGGGCGCGGACTCCGCTCCGCGCCGTTGCCTAAGGGTCAAGTCCGGCGGTCAGCGGAGTGACCGCCCTACCCATTACAGGAATAATTAGAATTTTTGAATGCACGTTAGTTTTATAATGTATTCTCCAACCTCGTACGGTCAGCGATGGAACAAGGTGTTCTGAGTGCTAAACGAAAAACATGTCCTTCGGCTCAATGCAGGAATCACGACTACGGGCTCACCGCTGGCTGCAATATAGCCTGCTGGCCGTGTCCTTGCTTGCGGCCTACGGGAACTCGTTTCCGGTGCCGTTTGTTTTTGATGATGTCACGTCGATTATCGAGAACCCGACGATTCGGCATATTGGGACGGCGTTCTTTCCGCCCGGGCAAATGGGGTACACGGTCGGTGGCCGCCCGGTGCTAAACCTGTCGCTGGCTCTCAACTGGATGTTTGGCGGGCCGAATGTGATCGGCTATCACGGGGTTAACCTGCTTATCCATTTTCTTGGGGCGCTCACTTTGATGGCACTGATCGAAAGAACCCTTTTGCTTCCCGCATTGCGCCCACGTTGGAGTGAGTCAGCGGGAACCGTGGCCTTTGCCGCCTCGTTTCTTTGGTGTTTGCATCCGTTGCAGACGGAATCGGTCACCTACGTCATCCAGCGGGCAGAGTCGCTGGCGGCGTTATTCTATTTGCTGACGCTTTATTGTTTTTCTCGTGCTGTGACTTCCGATTTAGGTCGCCGGTGGTGGTTCGTGGCGAGTGTGGCGGCCTGTCTGCTGGGAATGGGAACAAAGGAGACGATGGTATCAGCGCCGGTCATCGTTTTGCTCTATGATCGGACTTTCTGCGGCCTCTCGTTCATGCGCGCGCTGCGCGAGCGAACGGCGTATTATGCTTTTCTGGCAAGTACGTGGATCCTTTTGCTCGTTTGTGTTCTGGTGGGTGACGGACGTTCTGCGACTGCGGGATTCGCTTCGGGTGTTAACGCGTGGGACTATTGGCTGACCCAATGCTATGCTTTGGCTCATTATATTGGACTGGCTTTTTGGCCGTCGGGGCTGACCTTTGATTATGGCACGTGG